>SKJD01000274.1 GCA_007116095.1 Candidatus Hydrogenedentota bacterium | reverse complement strand
AACCACAACGTTGAGTTAGCCCAAGCGCCTATGACAGCAACATGCCCGATCTCCACACAGAAACATTCTGGGACGGAGATCGGGTTTTTCACATGCCCCATATGCGCCAAGAGTCTTTGAGAAGGGTATTTGATGAGCGACAATTAGAATTTCCGTTCAACCTGCTTGATCGTGCACTCTTTACGCTTCTTCAACAGGGAGGTATGGATGGTATCTGACGAGCAAGAAACCCTCTTTGCCAACGAGCTTGAGACAATGACCTCCGAGAAATTAGTGTAGAGGGTGAGGATGCATATGTCATGAGCAAATCGAATGGTGGTGGTTCACTGGATGTTGGCGGCAGCCTGGATAGAAGTCGTGTGGCGTCGATCCCGAATCCAGAGGTGGCGCCGAAGGAGCGACGGTGGCGCTTCAGCGCTGCGTACAAGCTGCGTATTGTCGAGGAGGCTGCCCATTTTCGGAGCCGGGGGCGATCGGGGCGCTATTCCGCAAACAGGCGCCTGGCGGCGGTCTCCACCTCGTCGGCCACGTTGGGATGGAACGGGAAGCAGTAGTAAAATTTCGGGGCGGCATAACAAGCGTAGTCGAAAGGCGCGTCATAGGCTTCCCGGGTCGGGAGGTATCCCACATTGCCACCACAGAAGCCCAGTAGCATCCGGCTGCTTGTACTGTTCTGCAAGCGCTGTCCGATCTCCGTGAATACTTCGCCGGGGATTCCGAGTAATTCGAGCGGGCCGATGCGTAGCAGTTGCATCGGTATCTGCGTCAAAGCGGGGCGGGCCTGCAATGCCGGAAGGGCCGCCCGGGCGCGTTCCGCCCAGTGTTCGAGATAGCGCGCCGCGTTGGGGATATTGTCAAAGCCCGCTGCAAGCGCTTCATAATGGGCTTGCCATGCAACCTTGCTCGCTTCGATTTCCGCAGGTTCGGGGAGCGCCAGCGGCAGGTCGAAGCGCAATTCCCGCACGCTGAGCGACGGCGACTCCAGGGGCTCGGCTGTATCCATAATCCGCACAAGAGCGTCGTCCAGCAAGGTGGCGTAGCGCCGAATTTCGGGCTGGGGATCAGGTGGTGCATCCCGGCGCGCCAGAGGGTCCACATCGCCGCAACAGCCCTGAAAGACCACGGGCTTGATGTTCCGCGCTTCCAGTCGGGCGGCGAAGGCTCCCGGCCAATCCGCGCTGGTCTTGCCCATCTCCAGGCCCAGGCTGACCGGATGACAGGCAAAGCTCGCCAGGCATACCGTGTCTTGCGCACGGATACAGCACAGGGCGCGGAGTTGCTTGTCCAGTGGCGCTTCGGCCTTGTGATGGCGGTTATAGGCGATGCCGTCCACTTCCCGGGTTCCATGGCGCAAGGTCGCCGGTTGTATGTTCCGGGCCGCCTGAAGCGCCGCATCCAAGATGGCCTGTTCCAGGGCTTCCATATAGTCTGCGTCCACCGCGCCGAGGCCTTCCAGCGTCATGGTGGCCGGACCATAGTGGGTATGGGTGCAGGCGAGGAATAGGTGGGTCTCCGGAATACCGAGCTGCGTGGCCAGAGACTTCCGCAGGCGATCCGTGTCCGCCACCGAAAGACCAATCAAATCGCAACACGCCAGGAGCACCGCCCCGGATTCACTCGCGAGGTAGGCCGCACGGCACCACAGCTTCTCCGAGCGATCCATCACCTTGCGTTGCAAATAGAACCCAAAGCCACACAAATCCACCCCGGCGGGCGGTGTGATGTCTTGCTTGGCGTAACCGACCTGAAATTGCAATGTAACTTCCTCCCCCAGTAATCGTTATATCGCGGCTTGCGTCCTCATGGGCAACATGAATTATGTCATTGTGGCCGTTGCCAATGCTTCGCGGTGCTGGTAAATTTTTTCGATAGCGGCGGCGACGGCGCGCATCTGTTCCTGGTCGCCCAGCAACAGCGCATGCGGCAGCCATACCGCTTGCGCCGAGCATAGACGTTCCGCAACCGGGCAATGCGTCCGGGAGTAGTCCACGGCAGCCTCGGCGCAGGCGGCATGATGCAGGCAATTACGCAGGCCCGGCACATGGCGCAGTTCCTGGAAGCAGCGGTTGCCGTAAACCGGCGAGAGATAGCCTGGGCTGGCCGGAACGCCCTCGGCTTCCAGAGCGCGGATGAATATATCTCGGTCAATGTGCCCGAATTCCTCAGCGACGAAGCGAAACATGTAGAGGTGGTAGGAGCGGCGCGTTACCCGCGCATCCGTTTGTTGCAGGTGGATGCCCGGAATTTCGGCCAATCGCGTATTGAGGTGCGCGGCGTTTTCCTCACGCTTGCGTGTTTGCGCTTCCAGGCGCGCCAGTTGCTGCAGGAGAATCGCCGCCTGAAATTCCGTAAGCCGGTAGTTGCCCCCGATATGGCGGTGCTCATACCAGGCCCCGTTCAGGGTGCGACCGCAGTGGGTCAGGGAACGGGCGAGGTCGGCGGTATCTTTGTTGTTCGTAATAATGATGCCGCCTTCGCCCGCCGTGATGTTTTTCGAGACCTGAAAGCTGAAGGTTCCGCCCTCAAATTGGGTCCCGACGCCCACGCCCTTCCATTGACTTCCCCAGGCATGAGCGGCGTCTTCGATCACCCGCAGCTTGTGTTTGTCCGCAAAGGCCCGCACGGCGTCCAGGTCGATGGGCAGCCCCGCAAAATGCACTACCATCAGCGCCCGGGTTTTTTCGGTGATGAGCGATTCGGCGTGTTCCAGGTTCAGGTTGAAGTCCATCTCGTTCACATCCACAAAGACCGGCCTGGCGTTCACCATCAGCACGCTGGTGGCCGAGGCGATGAAGGTGTAGGCCGGCACCAACACTTCATCGCCGGCCCCGATGCCCATGCTCCGCATCAACACCTCAAGCGCCACGCTGCCGTTGCAGCAGCTTATGCCGTAGCGGGCGTCGTGGAAAGCGGCGTAGGCCTCTTCAAAGGCACGCACCCGATCGCCGTACCACCATTTCCCGCTATGCAAGACTTCGAGCAGGGCCTGTTCCTCCTCCCTGCCGAATACCGGCCAATCCGGGGTAGGTGTGACACAGGCCGGTTTTCCCCCAAGCATGGCGAGTGGAGAAGATGTTGTGATGTGTTTCACTGCGATACTCCTATAAAAACGGTGCGGCTCCTTCCGGGGCGCAGGTTGGCGTCAATGGATTTTTTCAATGGGTGCGTGTTGTAGCCGATCTGTCCTGAGCGGCGCTTTCGCCGTACGACGCACGGCAACGTGCATGCCGGATACATGTTCCCCGTCCGGCTTCCCCTGGACGGGTGCGTCTGCGTCTCACATGCTCCGATAACCTGTCGCGCCGGGGCCCGGGGTGTCGCCACGGCAAGCAATACACCCCGGGCTGGCTTGTGCAACAGAGAACTGGCATGCAAGAAATTAACGACTGTACTTGCTGTCGAATTGCGCCTGTACCCAGTCGATATCAATCTTCAGGGTCTCCCGTGCGGCGACATAGCGATCCGGGAAGACACGCTCCATGCGATCGTGGAGCATCTTCAGGTTATTCAGGAACGCCTCCGCGGCAAAACGCGCATGCTTCATATTGCTGATTCGGGTGTACTGCTGCCGCACCGAGTTCAGTCCGGTGCTGTGTGTATCGTGCAGCAACATGCCGGGATAAGCCTCCACGAGGTCCCGCAGCACTTCCTGCGCTTCGCGCTCCGGTTCCAGATGCGCAATCGCCTGGCCGATGGAGCGCGCCGGATCATAGGCCTCCGGATTCCAGGCGTAATCCGCGCAGGTCAGCAGCGGAATGCGGTTGATCTCGCTCTGCGAGGCGTGCGGGTTGCTCATGTAGCCGTCGAGCACCTCATGCAGGTCCGGTTCACGGTCGGTCACCGGCCCCAGGTGCATGGCCTGGTGCGCGTCGTTGACGGGGTAGTTATCCCAGAGCACGATGCGGAGTTTGGCGAAGCCGCGGTAGGTTTCCGCGCCCTCGCGGGTGATATTCCCCACCACACCGTCCCCCGTCCAGAAGAGGTAGACTTCCGGGTGCATCAGCTCGGCCAACGCTTCCAGGTATTCCCGCTCGACCTCGCCGCTGCCGTCGCCCCCGTACCAGGTCGGGCAGAAGATGAACTGGGCCTCGGGATCATTTTCACGCAACCGTTCAAAGAGCTTGTTCACCACGGCGGCATGCTCCGGACCGGAGATGTGCATGTCTTCCATCACGTGGATGTCGTCCAGGGGCAGGCTGAACCATTGCACCCCGATGCTTTGCGCCCATTCAAAGTGCTGCCAAAGCGCTTCAAAGTCTTCATCTGAAGTCGGGTCCATGGGGCGGGGCGACCAGAGCTGTGGATGAATCGCAAAGCAGAAATTGACGTCATGTTCTTCGGCGCTGCGCACGACCTCGGTGTAGGCTTCCTTGAGTTCGTCCGGCAACGGCTCCCACCAGCGATTCTCCAGCGGGTCCTGGGAAAACATGGAGAGGTAACAGTTCATCAGAAAGTTCATGTTGTACTCGGCCAGGATGGGAATTTCCGCCAGGTACTGCTCAGGCGTCCAGTTCCAGCCCTTGGTCCCGCGGATGCTGAAGCCCGGCTCCACGCCTTCCGGCAGGGGTTCCGGATAAGGTCGAAGCTCATCCGGCAACTGCACAACGAAATTGTCGCGAATATCCCGACCCGGCTGATAGCCCTCCGGCCCAATGCCGACAGCCGCCACCATAAACCAGGGCGGCATCCCGACGCGACCCTCCGGGGACTTGTTCTCAATCACTACCCGATTCGCACCCACACGCGCCAAGCCCTCTGGCAAAGAAAAGGGGACCACCGCAAAGTCGTCGTTCGGGAAGGGATTGGGGCCTTCGAAGAGGACTTCCCCGTTTACCGTGATTGCGACAGGCGTCGTATCCGCCGAATCATCATCCCGCCCTTTCAAATGCAGATACAGCGGGCCACTTTCCAGACGGGGTAGGTTGAGTTCCCCTTGCATGGTCGAGGCGCCCGAGTCAGCGGCGTAGACCACGTTGACTTCTTCGCCATAATGAGACGTGCCGACCTGTGCTTTTGCACCGCTTGCCAATGCGGAGCCACTCAAGCTGCGCTGTCCATGGGCCGCGCCTGAAAACAACAGGCTGCAACCGAGTGTCATAGCGCACAAGGGTACAAAGTAATGTGAAAACATTTTTTCTCCATATTTCTGGTTTTTATTGTATTCCAATGAATTTCATGATTGCCAATGGCATGCCAGCGATATTATGGAACGGTTGGGCATGCCGGAGCGCTTTGATTTGGAGCCACAGCTCAGCGCCCCGGCAGCCAGGATTCTTGTCAAATTATTATCTGACCATTTTCATGAAGAAGTTCTGGGGCGAAAATACGCCGAATGAATCCTCATGAAGAATAGCGCGAAATACAAACAGTATCAACCAAAACCGCCTGCGGCGTCCAGTAATTCAGACAACCAGGCGCCAAGTGAACCTTCAGGGCCATTCATAACGGGAAATTCACTGCCATAGCGAATGAATTTTACATGGCCGTCCATCCACAACACATTGGAACCTCCCGGCAAATGGTTGAATTTGGTTACTGACGAAGAACCTACACCTACAGCCGCCCAAAATCATCGGATTGATAGACCGGCCATGCCTAAGAAAACTCCGCCCGAAGGGCGTCTTAATACAAGACGCAAAATGCACTGGACTCCAGTTTCCGCTGAACCAAGACAGAGTTTGCCTTCGTTGCTCATCTTTGCCAGTGACTTACAGAGCGTGTTTTGGATTCAGGTTACAGGCAGGCACAGGGGTAGCGCAATCGATTTGTGCTTTTTCTGGGGGGAGCGGGGGGAAGAAGCATCGAACGGCCCTGGTGGCTACGACGTGTTGAAGCGGATTTGCACTCGGTTTTGGCTTAGTATAGCACTGGGGGGGGGTAATTCTAATTGTCGCCAATGGGAAAGAATAGTTGTCGTTGAACAGATGTAGATCGAACAAAGACCTGCAATGCTGAGCACATCGGCGGGATTGGGGAGAGAACGGCCATTGGCCAACCATTCCTGGATGAGCCGGTCATAATTCCGTTTGGCCTTCTCTGTACCATACTTCGCGCCAATGTAATGATCGTTTCCGCCCAAGCCCTTCAGGTATTCGACAGGCTGGAATTGCTCGAACAACTCAAGGCGCTCCGTGATCGTTGGCAAGTCAGGTGGATTCCGACCTCCATTTT
>SKJD01000484.1 GCA_007116095.1 Candidatus Hydrogenedentota bacterium | reverse complement strand
GTGATAATACCGGCGGCCACCCGCCCGGGATCATATATAAACCCGGTGTCTCCACCCGCCCAGGTGCGGGTGTACTGCTCGCCGACGATCATGAGCAAGGTCGCCCCGAGACAGACCAGCAGGTGCGTTCGCAATCCTGCGGGCCGCCCCTTCCGCTCGCGCTCAAGTCCCAGGATGCCAGACAGCAACACGGCCAGCAGAAACTTCCAGAGCATCTCCAGGGTGCTGTGTGATTGGATATATTCCGGCAAGGATTCCATCAGCTATAGGCATCCATTTAGCGCAAGATTACACGCGGCACCTCTGGCAACGCTTCTTCTTCCTCTTCAACCTCTTCTTCGTCGTCTGGAACCGTTTCAGGCGCTACGACATCCGTATCTTCAAAATCTTCGGCTTCAACGTCGGTATCCGGCAAAAGCGGCGCGGGCAACGGTGAGGCCGTCACAGGTTCCCGGTCTTCCGCCAGCGCCTCGAGGGCATCCGCCGGGGCGCCGCGCTGCGCTGCTTCCCGGGTGTATTCCTGATATGCCGCCTGGTTGTCCTGCTGCCGGGCGATCCGCGCCAGGCGCAGCCAGGGAGCGTAGTTGTCGGGTTCTTCTTCGGCAAGTTGTTGCAAGACCATGCCCGCGAGCATCGCCTGTTGCAACTCCAATGCAAAATCGGCCATGAGCAGCTCAGGGCGCATATCCGTCGGCAAGGTTTCCGCCGTCTGATGCGCGAGGTAATGCGCGCTGTAGGTTTCGGCCTCCTCGAACTGGCCGCCGGAGAGGCAACGCACTATCAACGCGCGCCAGGCCTCGCGGTCCGCCAGATGCTGCATGCCCCGCTCCTGAATAAAGTCCCCGGTCTGCCCCAGGGCGGCGCGCACCACGCCCATCAGGGTCCAGGCTTCGCGGTTTTCCGGTTCCCGTTGCAACAGCCCGTCCAGCAGATAGAAGGTGCGTAGACGATCCCCGACGAACAACTGGTACTCCGCCCGCATCAGCAGGGCCTCAATGCTGCCCGGCTGCTCCATCGCAACCTGGGCGACCTGCTGCTTCAT
Source organism: Candidatus Hydrogenedentota bacterium (assembly GCA_007116095.1). Taxonomy (GTDB): domain Bacteria; phylum Hydrogenedentota; class Hydrogenedentia; order Hydrogenedentales; family SCBR16-9; genus SCBR16-9. Next base: position 5,202 of record SKJD01000484.1, on the reverse strand, counting down.
CGCCTCCTGCTGATTGCGCATGGTGCGTATTTGCTGCACCCGCGCCGCCAGGGGCGTGTCGTCATCAAGCTCAAAGGCCCGGACCGACTCCAGCAGGGCGAGGCTTTTGTCGATATCGCCGAAATACATGGCCAACTGGGCATACTGAATACGGCCTTCCGGCGGCATGAAGCCATGTGCTTCCGCATGTTCATAGAGGTCAATCGCCCGTATCAGGGCCGCTTCGCCCAGTTCCGGAAATTCCGATTCATGGACATTGGCCAGGCGCATCGATAGCTCCCCATCATCCGGGTTCAGGCGCAAAGCCTGTTCCAGGTGCGCTTCGGCTTCCCTGGGCAAGCCCTGCGCTTGCAGCGCCTTGCCCAAGGCCGCATGCGCCCAGAAAGATTCCGGATTGCGTTCCAGTACGGCTCCCCAGGCCTGCACCTGTTTCCCGAGCCACTCTCCGGCTTCCTGGGGCGTTTCGGCAAATTGGGTCTGCTGGCGGTAATACGCGCCAAGATACTCCCAAGGACGGGGGTCCTCGGGGTACTGCTCCGCCGCATGCGCCCAGAAGGACTCCGGAAAACGCCATTGCAGGGTGTGCACATAGCTCGAATAGAGGCCATAGACCACCAGCAGCAACAACAGACTCGCGGCAATACCTGCCCCCTGCTTGCCGCCGCGCTGCGCCAAACCGACCACCAGCATGGGCAGGAGCAACATGGCTCCGGCCACGGCAAAATACAGGTTGCGCTGGGCCATTACCACCTCAGCGGACAGCGCCGGCAACAGCATGATCAGCCCCAGACCGAACCAGAGCAACGGCACGCCGAGGGCATGTTTACGCCACAGCAACACCCCGATCGCCACGGCCAGCAGTACGAAAAGCAGCATGCCGACCCCATTCAGGGCCAGGGTCGCAGCGTGGGCGTGGATCGGGTCCGAGGTCGCAACGGGAAAGAGGTTCCGCAGCCCCTGCGGAACGAGTGCGCTCAGGGCGGTCACGCCGGTGCGGAATTCCATCGCCATAAGGGCGCCGCGGTTGAGCAGCACCAGCAGCAATATGCCCCCCAGCACGCTTACCCAGCGCAGGGTGTGGCGTTGAATACGCAGGGCCGCCGCGCTGCAAGTTTCCGAAGGGCTGGTTATAACGTAGAGGCTCCAAAGCAGGACCGGCAACAAGATCATGCCGAAATGGCTGCCCACGGCAAGCGCGTAGCAGAGCAATATCGCGGCGAAAGGCCAGCTTACAGCATCCAGGCCAGGCTGCTTGGTTTGCGCCAGGCGCTGGAAGAGGTAGATGGCAAGCAGGGCGAAGAAGGCGCCCTGGATCAGGGGCCTGCCCGCCAGCATTGCCAGACTTTCGACGTGGGCGGGATGCACGACGAAGGCCAGCCCCGCCAGCATCGCCACCGGCTCGGCGCTTTTACGCGGCAGCAGTTGACGCGCCACCAGAAAGAGCAATACGCCATTGGCCAGGTGCAGGAGCAGGCTGCCCCAGTGCATGACGGTGACATTATAAGGCGCGAGTATCCAGTTGAAGGCGTACCCGACCAGCGTCAGCGGGGCGTAAGGCAGGAGTCCCCAGGCTTCGGGGACGGTCACCAGGCGTTGCAGCGCGTCATGCTCGACAAAGAGGCGCAGGTCTTCACCGTGGAACGGCACATACAGCGCGTTGTATCCGGAGAGCAGGCCCGCCAGCACAATCATAAAGATACACATCAGGACCTGCGCAATCTGGTTGCCCCGATCCCCGATGTCCTTCAGGGGCGGTCGCGGCGTGGTCGATTGCGGGCGCTCCGCATCGGCCAGGGGGTCCGTGATCAGATCCGTGTCCTCCGGGCCTGTCGCGCCAGTTTCCGGTCCGGCTTCAGCGGCCTGCTCCGGCAGCGTCGGTTCCTGTTCCGGTTCGGACTCTGGGGAACGTTCTCCAGACATACGCTTCTCCGTGTATCTATGCTGCGATTCGTGTCGCCACGTAACCATGCCTGCTCGTTTTCGAGATGCCCCACGCCATACCCTTCGTCACAACGGCGAAGACAGGGCAGGGGCGCGTTTACGATACCACAGGTAGCCCCGCCCAAGAAATCCGACCGCCACCAGCAGGCAGCCTTTGATCCACAAGGGGCCGGAAGGCCGCCGGGAAAACGACAACAAGGCAGCCGCATCGGTGTCGACGGGCGCATCGGCCTGGGCTATCCGCCAGCCCTGATATTGTACCGTGCGGCCGGGACCAAGTAACAGACCATGACTCCGTTGTTCCCCGGGGGTATAGGCCGTGAACTCTTGGCGCACCCGGCCGGGATGCCGCTCCGGCTCCAAGCGCACATGCTTGCTTCCGATATGCCGCCATTCTCCTTCACGCAGGCGCAGGCGTTGCGCACCCGATGCGGTATCGCTGCGCAGCAGCGCTTCCTGAAGCGCTTCCTCCTGCAAATCCACCGGAAGCGCTTGCGCCAGGACCTGTTCGAGGCGCAGGGCGCTACCCTCATCCCAAGTCAAGGTGGCGGCCTGTATGTCCGGCGATTCTTCCAACAGGGCGCGACGCTCTTGCATGCTCCCGTCGGGTTGCCGATGAAGGACCTGCACCCAGGCCGCGCCGTCCCGCCAGGCGTGCACATGCACCATGTTGGGATACGCGGCGGGGTACTCCATGTGCAGGACGGGCGCGTTGACCACGTCCTCGGGGGTGGCGGCGGCATTGGCTTCGGTATGCAGCAGTCCCCGGGGCGTATGGAGTTGACGCAACGCCACCGGCTCCCGCTCTATCTGCACGAGCATGACCGGCCCCTCATAATCGGCAAAGTCCGCCGCGGCGTCATAATCCGCGTCGGGCGACAGCGCAAAAGTCGACTCGAAGTCCAGCAGTGTGATCTCGGTCCCGTCATTCAGCGTCACGCCATTGCCCGGCATGAACGACTGTATCCAGTGGATGCCCGTGCCCTCCTGCACTCCCCAGCGACCGGCTTCCGGACCCGGCGCGCTGTCCCGCATGGCCTGCAAGGCGGCTTCCTCACTGTCAAACCATTCAAAGCGCAAGGCGGTCGGGCCATTCCCCACAAGCCATGCCGCATCTTGGAGAAAGATGTCTTCCCAGAATCGTTCGCCGATTTGCACGCTCACATTCGCCATGGGCGGGCCGCCAACGTGGTGGATGAGGCCCATCCAGGGGCGGATGCTTTCGACCTCCCAGGTCTGCCCCGCCAGGGTGACGACATCGCCGGCAGCCACCCTCCCGGGGGTCCGGGTATCGTCAGCCTTGTCGGCTCCAGTCGCCGGGTCACGGGTCACAATGGCGTATCGCGTCGCCGGGGCTTCCAGCACCTCCAAGACGTCCAGACGCAGGCGAAAGGGGAGTTTCAGGATATCATGCCTACCCGCTGGGTAAAAAGCGCGTGCGGCGTCCCCCAGGTTGAAGGGAGCCGATCCGAGATCAGATACCGTTTCGTAGGCCGTCCAGGAAGCAAGACCTCCCGGTGGCGCACCGGTTTCCGTCTCCCGAACCAACACATCTTCGCTCAGCCCCAGCGTCACGTAAAGATAGCCTTCAAAGCGGTACAGATGCTGTATCGCCGCGCCAATCAGGAAGGCCAGGACACCTAGAAAGACCAAGGCGTTGCTGAGGCGCCGAAATAAGGTAGGATTGTCCAGGACAAAATTGGATGCATTCGTCATGATGAGTAGGCTTGCCATTCAGGTTCGCAGCCACGCCCATTTCCGGTGCTGCCTTGGCCTCCCCGGGAGCGCGCCAACCGCCATAAAAAAAATCCCCGCATGTGCCGTCAGGCGATAGAGTAAGCGCAACGAACCTTTCCCTTACTAGGGTGGGCGCTCTCACGGCAGTCATTCGACTTCCACCCGGAGGAGGCCTGTCGTATACTGCGCAAATATTGAGCACCCGGTTCATCATGAAAGGTTTGACGCTTGATTGCCTTGGACGAACACCGCAGGGAAAAACATATAATTCCTGGGGGATCACGCCGATTAAGTTGGCCCGAAAACGACGCACTTGGCGATCGTTGCCTGGCGTGCTTCGTAGCGCCAAACAGGCGCTTGCAGCAAGCTGTCGCATCCGCATCTTGCGGGCCATCTATCTGAACGCAGTATAACATGTTCGGGAAATTTGCAACAAGCCCCGACCGCGTCCAGGTCGCCTGAGGCGGCATAAAGGCGGAATTTCTCGGCGTCGATGCACTGCGGAAACGACATGGTTTCTCGAAATGCACCCGATTGATCAATCTTGATGGAATGAATCACGATTGCCTGAAGTTTATATTGTAAAGTAGTAAATACAGCGTGCGCGGATTGGAAAACCGTATTAAACCGTCGCTTTACGGGGCCGCGCCTGAACCCCAACCTCATTTCACAGAATTCACAACAATTTCGTGCGTGCCGGAAATACTTGTATTTGCACACGAGATTTTATAAAATTCAGTGATTTTACGGAATCAAGCGTGGAGATGTCTGTATCGTGGGCAAGATGAATCATTCAGAAAAAACGGACGCAGTAAAAGCAATGCCAGCTACCGAACTATTTGACCTTCCCCGCCGGGTTCGTGAGGAAGTGAACGCCAGTTACGAGCGCAGTCATAAGAAGACCAGCGGCGATGAATTCTATTACCTCTGGGCCTTTGTGACAGAGGCAGGGATTGCGCAACCTGAGAACAAGCCCGCCACAAAACAGCCGATGAAGCTGGAAGAGTGGCTGAACGTGATTGACGAAGCCGCCTCCCTGGGCGTGAATTGGCTCGTGCTCAGCTTGCGCTCCGGCAATTTTGCCCAGCACCCGGACATCTGGTCGATTTGCCAATGGGCCCAGGACGCCCACCACATGACCGTGGGGTTGCAGAGCAATGCGCCAAGTCTGCTGCAAGCAGAGATGGACGCCATCAAGCAACTGGACCCGGACATGACCCGCATCATGTTGTGCGATGCCGCCTACAAGAAGGCCTGCGTGCTGGAAGAACTGGGATTCCGCCTTTGTGTACCCAACGAGGATCACCACAAGGACGCGGAAATGGTTTGCACACGCCCGCAGAAGATGGTCTTCGTGAATGCCGCCGGCGAACTCTACACCTGTGGCCTGGTGGATGGACAAGACGAGTACAAACTGGGCTCGGTACTGAAGGATCCGTTACACAAGGTTTTGAACGATCCCGAACTGCCGCACACCGTACACAACGACAAAATCGAACACAAAGCACACGGTTGCGACGGCTG
>SKJD01000261.1 GCA_007116095.1 Candidatus Hydrogenedentota bacterium | reverse complement strand
CGATACGCGGCGCGAATTCCCGGGCCAGCTTGCGCAGGCGGGTCAATGGAAAGCCTTCTCGCAGAAGCGACTCGGTGACGTTGTCCTCGAAGAGCCGTAGAAAAGCCGCCTGTGAAGCCAACGGAAAGCCGCATTCCTCGCATATCTCCACAAAGCAGGGATAGAAGACATGCAGGGAGTCAGCAATGACCCCGTCGAAATCAAACAGGAGCAAGGGGGCTTTTCGGCTGTGGGCTTCGGCTAACTGCAAGGGTACTTCCTTCAACGGGGAACGGCGACCGGAGCGTTCAGGCTCGGACGCCGCCAAAGAGAAAGCAGCGTAGTCCGCTGCGTCACATACTGCGCATCGTGGTTGCGGGGCCTTTTAATGACGAGGGAGAATCGCCATCCGGTTCATCAAATGCGTGATCAAAATCCTTCCAGACCGGATCGTACCCGTGGGCGCGTATAGCCTCCACCACTGCTTCCGTACTCCGGGTGTCTTCAATCTCGAACTGCTCCAGCACTTCGCGGTAATTGGTGCGCTCATCCGCTTCGCCCCGGCGGTAGGTGGCGTAGCCGCCTGGCTGGGTTGAAGAGCCGGCGGACATATGCGTCACCCCGAGTGGAATCAGGTGATCCCGGAACTCCGGCATTTCCCGGGTGGAAAGGTTAATCCCCACTTCGGGCAGGAAGAGACGCAATGCGAGGATGCTTTGCACCAGCTCGCGATCGGTTATGAAATGCTCAATTTGGTAGCGGTCCGGCGTGTGGCGCAGGCGTGGGAAGGAAACCCCGACGGCGCTCTGCCAGTAATGCTTCTGTAGGTGCCGGGCGTGGAGCGCGGTCCAGAGCAGGTCGATACGCCAATCGTAGAGACCAAGCAGGGCGCCGATGTTAATCTTGCGCACCCCTGCCGCGCCCGCGCGGTCCATCGCGTCCAGGCGGTAATCATAATCGGCCTTTTCTCCCAACAAGTGGACTTCACGGTAGGTCGGGCGGTGGTAGGTCTCCATGTAGAGCGTGACGCCCTCCAGTCCGGATGCCACGAATTCCCGGTAGGTGTCGGTGTCCACGGCGTAAATCTCAACCGAGACCGAGGCGAAATACTCCCGGCATATCTGGATGGCCTTGTTGATGTAGCGCGGGGTGACCACTTTCGGGGCCTCTCCGGTCAAAAGCAGGATGCTTTCGAAGCCTTGCGCCGCCAGATTTTCGCATTCCTTGCGGATTTCCTCCGGGCGTAGCGTAATCCGCTTTTCCCGACTGCCGGAGCGGGCGGAAAAGCCGCAATAGACACAATCCGCTGCGCAGAGGTTGGAGATATATATGGGTGTGTAGAGCGAAATGGTGCGTCCGAAGTGCCAGCGGCTCAGGCGCTGGGCTTCCTGGGCCATCACCTCCAGATAGGGCGTAGCGTGGGGAGAGAAAAGCGCTGCCAGGTCCTTTAAGTCACGATGTTCCCGCGCCAGGGCGGCTTCCACATCGGCTGGTCCCAGGTCTGCGTAGAGATCGCGAAGCGCTTCTTCCGGCCATTCATTGATTACAGGCAAAAAACTCACGGGTTCACCTCCCGGTTCCATGGGATAACTGTCCGGTCTGGGGGCTTCAGCTTGGCGGACATGGGTAATGTATTGATACGAGACGGCGCTGCCCGGTGCTACCGGGTCGCCTCAGCGTTCTTATCGCTCTCGAACAGAAAGCCGGTCAACGGCGACGAGGCTTCGGCGGTGTTGCGTTGCGGCCCCAGCCCGGCGTTGTAGGCCATGCGACCCGCCTCCACCGCCATTGCAAAGGCCCGCGCCATCGGGCCATGCTCGCGTGCGTCGGCCAGGGCCGTGTTGATCAGCACGGCGTCCGCGCCCATTTCCATCGCCTCGGCGGCGTGCGAGGGCGCGCCCAGTCCCGCATCCACGACCACGGGCACATTCGCCTGCTCAATAATGATGCCGATCATGTCGCGGGACTTGATGCCCCGATTCGAGCCTATGGGCGATCCCAGCGGCATGACGGTTGCCGTACCGGCTTCTTCGAGGCGTTTGGCCAGCACCGGGTCGGGTTGAATATACGGTAATACTGTAAAGCCGTCTGCAATCAGCCTTTCCGCCGCATGCAGGGTTTCCACCGGGTCTGGGAGCAAATAACGTGGCTCCGGCGTCAATTCCAGCTTCACCCACGGCTCCAGTCCGGCTGCCCGGGCCAGTCGGGCCAGCCGCACGGCTTCATCCGCGCTGCGGGCCCCGCTCGTATTTGGCAATATCAACTGGCGTTTGGGATCGATGGCCCCCATGATACTGTCACGCCCGGACTCCTTGCCCAAATCCACCCGGCGTAACGCCACAGTAATAATTTCTGAACCAGAGGCTTCAATGGCTTCGCGTAGCGCCGTCATTGAAGGGAATTTGCCGGTGCCAATCATCATGCGGGAATGGAATTCACGGCCGGCAATAATCAGGGGATCAGGGTTTTTCGTTGCATTCATTGTTAAACAATATCTTTTCAGGTTGCAAAATACGTAAATTAATAATGGCTCAGGGCCTGAATAACTTCCCGGCAAGGGTATGCCGGAAGTTGACGTGCCCATCTGTGGATGGAAACACGGGGCGCGCCCGGAAAATTTTCCATGTAGGCCCGCACTTTATGAAGATTCAGGGCGATTGGGGACAGGCCCAGGCTGGGGTATGTGATTACTTGCAAAGCCGCGGCGGGTTGGTGCAGATATTTCCAGCAAAAGACACAATCCGCCTTTGGCGCAAGGTTGCCGGGGATACACAAGAAAAAATCAGACGACGCTTCATTCGCAAAATGCGAAAAAATTTGTTTTTGTGGGTTGTGGCCCCAAGTTTATTTGTAATTCCCGGGTTTATGCATATCCAGAATCAGGCAGGCCATGCCGCGCAGCGGCCCCATGATAGCAGAATAAAGTCAGTCACAACAATCACTTGACATGCGTGTTTCAAAATGTTATCCTATCATGCTACATTCCCCTCGGGGACCGATCTGTCTGGTTGCGGTAAACCCTAGAATTACCTTGCAACTTGTGTGCCAATTTTTGGCCCGCACAACACGCCTGCTCCGATGTGGATAATAAACCCTAATCCATATCGAACACAAGCCTAAAGGAGTCTCTGCATGGCCGTAGCTCCCATCGAACGTCCATCTCTTGGAACGATTCCTGATGTTTTCGAACTCCCGGATCTCATAGAGATTCAAACCAAGTCCTACGCGGATTTTCTGCAATGGGATGTCCCCCCGGACGAACGCGAGGCCAAGGGCCTTCAGGAAGTATTCCTGGAAGTCTTTCCTATCGTGTCGCCCAAGGGACTAATGCGTCTGGAGTTCGTCAACTATTCGTTCACACCGCCCAAGTACACCGTGGAGGAATGCCAGGAACGTGGCATGACCTATGCCGCCTCGTTGAAGGCGCTCCTGCGGCTGGAGAAATATGAGGAGGTGGGGTCCGGCTCCTCCAGTGAAAAACGCGAAAAGTTAATGCTTGAACAGGAAGTTTTCCTGGGCGAGCTCCCGCTGATGACCAGTACCGGCACCTTCATCGTGAACGGCGCTGAGCGCGTCATTGTGAGTCAGTTACACAAGTCGCCTGGCGTTTCCTTTGAGCGCAAGACGCACCCGAACGGCAAGACCTTGCTCAGCGCCCGCATTATACCCTATCGGGGCGCCTGGCTCGAATTCGAGTATGACATCAATGATTACCTCTGGCTGACCATCGACCGCCGCTCCAAGTTGTTTGCGACCAGTTTCCTGAAGGCCTTCGGCATTGTCGAGCAGGAAGAAATATTACAGCTCTTCTACCGCTTTGACAAGGTCACCTATAACAATGATGCCTGGTTGCTGAACGGGGAGCCCCTGGAAGAGGAAACGGCGCTGGTCGAGCGTTGGATTGCTTCGGACATCATCGACGCCGAAACAGGGGAAATCTTCGCGGAGGCGGCCACCGAGCTGACGCCCGTCGGGCTGCAGCGGATTCAGAACTCCTCCGTGCGGGAATTTCAACTGCTCAATGCGGATGACGTTACCCAGGACGCCAGCATCGTGCGCACCCTGTCGCAGGATTTGACCATGAGCCATGAGGATGCATTGCGCGAGATTTACTCCCGCATGCGTCCGGGCGATCCCGCGACGGACGCCACCTGCCGCACCTTCTTTAACCGGAATTTCTTTGACGGCAGTCGTTATGATTTCGCCGCGGTGGGGCGCTACAAGATCAACCGGAAGCTGGGTCTGCAAATCCCTCAGGATCAGCGTACGCTGACCCAGGAGGATGTCATCGCCACCTTGCAATACCTGGTACGGCTGCGCGGCAGCAATACCGAAGGCGTGCTGGACGACATCGACCACCTGGGGAACCGCCGGGTGCGTGTGGTGGGTGAGTTGCTTTCCAACCAGGTCCGTATCGGGTTGGTTCGCATGGAACGCACCATCCGCGAACGGATGAACTTCCAGGACGACGATAATCTCGCCCCGCAGACCTTGGTGAACCCAAAGCCGGTTAACGCCGTGATCAAGGACTTTTTTGGTCGCAGCCAGTTGTCGCACTTCATGGACCAGATCAACCCGCTGGCCGAGCTGACCCACAAGCGCCGGCTGAGCGCGTTGGGACCGGGCGGCCTGAACCGGGATCGCGCCGGTTTCGACGTTCGCGACGTGCATCCGACCCACTATGGTCGTATCTGTCCGATTGAGACCCCGGAAGGGCCAAACATCGGTCTGATGGCCTCGCTGTCAACCTATGCCCGCATCAACGATTATGGGTTCCTGGAAACCCCCTACCGTAAGGTGGAAAACGGCAAGGTCACCGGTGAGGTCGAAATGCTCTCGGCCTATGACGAAGACAATTATATTGTGGCCCAGGCAAATGCCTCGCTGGATGAAAAGGGCAAGTTCACCAACCGCATGGTGTTGTGCCGTCAGCGGGGCGACTTCCCGCAGGTGGACCCGGCCAAAGTGGACTACATGGACATCTCCACCAAGCAGTTGGTGAGTGTGGCCGCGGCCCTGATCCCGTTCCTGGAGCACGACGACGCCAACCGTGCGCTGATGGGCTCGAACATGCAACGGCAGGCGGTGCCGCTGTTGCGCACCGATTCCCCGCTGGTTGGCACCGGACTGGAGCATGTCACGGCGCGAAATTCCGGCACGGTGGTCCGGGCGGAACGCGACGGCGTCGTAGAGTACGCGGACAGTGAAATGATTCGCGTCAAGGCCAAGAAGACCAAAAACGACAATCCCTTCCGTAGCGACGAAGACGTCCACATGCTGAAGAAGTACGTGCGCTCGAACCAGGATACCTGTATTAACCAGCGCCCAATCGTCAAGAAGGGCGACAAGGTCCATGCGGGCGAACTCCTGGCCGACGGTCCCGCCACGGACAAGGGTGAGCTGGCCCTGGGCCGCAACGTGATGGTCGCCTTCATGGCCTGGGAAGGCTATAACTTTGAAGACGCCATCATCCTGAGTGAAGATTTGGTGAAAGACGACGTCTTCACCTCGATTCACATCAAGGCCTATGAACTGGAAGCCCGCGACACCAAGCTGGGACCGGAAGAAATCACCCGGGACATCCCGAACGTCAGTGAAGACGCGCTGATGAAGCTGGACGATACCGGCATTATCAAGATCGGCTCCAAGGTGAGTCATGGCGACATCCTGGTCGGTAAGGTGACCCCCAAGGGTGAAACCGAACTTGCTCCGGAAGAGAAGCTGCTCCGCGCCATCTTTGGTGAAAAGGCCGAAGACGTCCGTGACGCTTCGCTCTACATGCCGCCGGGCGCCGAGGGCGTGGTGGTTGATATCAAGATCAACAGCCGCAAGGACAAGGGCCTGGACGCCCAGGCCAAGAAGGCCCTGACGACCGAAGTAAACAAGATCAAGCGGCAGTATGAAGAGCGCATTGAAGCCATCCGCAGCACCTTTGTGGAACTGGTCCGTGACGACATCATCGGCATGAAGATTCTCGAGGATGTCTTTGATCATAAAAACGACGCCCTGGCCCTGGAAAAGAGCAAGCGCGTGCGCGTTGCGCATCTGGACAAGTCCGACTACAGCGTTTTGGCGCGTCTGCGCGTGGATGACAAGAAGGCGCAGCAAAAGTTGTCGCGCCTGGTGAATATGGCCGCCATGGAAACCGCCAAACTGGTGGCGTTCCGCGACAGCCATATTGAGCGCATGAAGAAGGGCGATGAACTAAACCCCGGCGTCAACAAGCTTGTCAAGGTCTTCGTGGCCCGGAAGCTGCCGATCACGGTTGGGGACAAGATGGCCGGTCGCCACGGGAACAAGGGTGTTATCTCCCGGATCGTACCGGTGGAAGACATGCCTTTCCTGCCCGATGGCACCCCGGTGCAGATTCTGCTGAACCCGTTGGGCGTGCCTTCGCGCATGAACGTCGGACAGATACTGGAAACCCACCTGGGTTGGGCGGTGAAGGCCCTGGGCATGAAGGTTGCCAGCCCGGTCTTCAACGGCGCCGCGGAAGAGAACGTAATCAAGTTGCTGAAGCAGGCCGGTCTGCCGGAATCGGGCAAAATCAAACTGCGTGACGGGCGCTCTGGTTTGGAGCTGGACCAGGAAACCTGTGTGGGCCAAATCTACATGATGAAGCTGAACCACCTGATTTCCGACAAGCTGCACGCCCGCGCCATTGGACCCTACTCGCTGGTGACCCAGCAGCCCCTTGGCGGTAAGGCCCAGTTTGGCGGTCAGCGCTTCGGGGAAATGGAGGTCTGGGCGCTTCAGGCGTATGGAGCCGCCTATACCCTGCAAGAATTGCTCACGATTAAGTCGGACGATATTCATGGTCGAAGCAAGGCCTATGAGTCGATCGTCAAGGGCGACATGGAAGTCGATCCCGGCACGCCGGAATCCTTCAATGTGTTGGTGCGTGAGATGCAGAGTCTGTGCCTGGACGTTATCAAGCTGGTGAAGGTGGAAGGCAGTGCGGAAGTCGAAGCCGAGGTGGACGATTCACCCTCGGAGTTGGACCTGGCCGCGCAGGCGCTGGGTATGGATGGTGGCGATGTGGGTCAGGAAGAGACCAGTGCAACCGCCAGTGGCGACGACGCCAAAAAAGACGATGATGATGCGTCGACAGCAACCGAAGCAGAACCCCAGGAGGACTAAAGATTGGCCAAGTATATCCCGACAACAGGGGAACGCTTTGATGCGATACAAATCCGCATGGCTTCGCCGGAAGAAATACTTAAGTGGTCTCGGGGTGAGGTTAAAAAGCCGGAGACCATCAACTACCGCACCTTCAAGCCGGAAAAGGACGGCCTGTTCTGTGAACGCATCTTCGGCCCGGTAAAGGACTGGGAGTGCGGCTGTGGGAAGTATAAGAAGGTCAAGCACCGGGGCATTACCTGTGATCGCTGTGGCGTGGAAATCACCGAATCCAAGGTGCGCCGGGAACGGATGGGCTGCATCAAGCTCGCCGTGCCGGTCACGCATATCTGGTTCTTCAAGACCACGCCCAGTAGCATCGGCAATCTGCTGGACATCTCCATCCGGGTGTTGGAACGGATCATCTATTTCGAGAACTATATCGTCGTCGATCCGGGTGATACCGGCCTGGAAAAGATGCAGACCCTGACCGAAGACGAGTTCCAGGAGGCCAAGTCCGAATTCGCCGATCGTTTTGTGGCGAAGATGGGGGCGGAAGCCATCAAGCTGCTGCTGGAGGAGATCGACCTTGATATCCTCAGTGAAGAGCTGCACGCGCTCTTTGCCTCGACGAATTCGGCGCAGGCGCGCGCCAAAGCCATCAAGCGACTCAAGATCGTGGAGGCCTTGCGCAAGTCCGGCAACAACCCGACCTGGATGATTCTGGATGTCGTGCCGGTAATTCCACCGGATTTGCGTCCGCTGGTGCCGCTGGAAGGCGGTCGCTACGCCACCAGTGATCTAAACGATCTTTACCGACGGGTGATTAACCGAAACAACCGGCTGAAGCGCCTGATGGAGCTGCGTGCCCCAGAGGTGATTCTTCGCAACGAAAAACGCATGTTGCAGGAAGCCGTGGACGCCCTCTTTGACAATGGCCGTCATGGCCGCACGGTGCTTGGCGCGGGCAACCGTCCCTTGAAGTCCCTGAGCGACATGCTCAAGGGGAAGCAAGGGCGCTTCCGATTGAATCTGCTGGGCAAGCGTGTGGACTACTCCGCGCGTTCGGTGATCGTCATCGGACCGGAGCTCAAAATCCACGAATGCGGGTTGCCTAAGCGGATGGTGCTGGAGCTGTTCGAGCCCTACATCATCAATCAGCTCAAGGAACGTGGTATCGCCACGACCGTCAAGGCGGCCAAGCGCGCCATTGCCCAGGGCCGCACCGAGGTGTGGGACATCCTGGAAGACGTGATCAAAGACCATCCGGTGATGCTGAACCGCGCGCCCACCTTGCACCGTCTCGGTATCCAGGCTTTCCAGCCGGTGCTGATCGAAGGTAAGGCCATTCGGCTGCACCCGCTGGTCTGTCGCGCCTACAACGCGGACTTCGACGGCGACCAGATGGCGGTACATCTGCCGCTGATGCCGGCGGCGCAGTTGGAAGCGCATTTGTTGATGATGTCATCAACAAATATTTTCTCGCCTTCGGATGGTTCGCCCATTGTAACGCCGAGCCAGGACATCGTGCTTGGCATCGCCTGGGTTTCCCGCGTACGGGAGAACGCCAAAGGCGCCTGGAAAGCAGAGTGGAGCGGCAAGAATGGTGAAATTCTGAAGCCCGGTAAAATCTTTTCGGACAACCCAACCGTTATCCATGCTTACGAAGCGGGTGAGGTCGATATCCACGCCCGCATCAAAGTCCATTTCGAAAATGAAATTGTCGACACGACCGTGGGCAGGGTGTTGCTCTGTGAAGAGCTGCCCCCTGTTATCACCATCAAGGACATTAACTGCGAGCATGATCAGGGCACCATTGGCGATGTTATCGCCAATTGTTACAAGAATCACGGCCACGCCCGTACAGTAGGGATGTTGGACAGTCTGAAGGCTGCCGGTTTTAAGTTCGCCACGATCTCCGGGGTTTCCGTAGCCATGTGCGACATGATAATCCCGCAGGCCAAGAAAGAACTGATCGAACAGGCCCAGCAGGAAATTTATAAAATCGAGGAGCGGGCCGAGAACGGGTTTACCAGTGAAGGTGAGCGTAAGAACCGCATCATCGACACCTGGACCCAGACCTCGGATGCCGTGACCGCCGCGATGTTGAAGGAGCTGGAAGAACGCGATCAGGGCTTTGTCGGCATCAACTTGATGTACAAGTCCAAGGCCCGTGGTAGCAAACAGCAGATTCGGCAGCTTGCCGCCATGCGTGGGCTGATGGCCAAGCCTTCGGGTGAGATCATCGAATCACCGATCATTTCGAATTTCCGCGAAGGGCTGACGGTGGTGGAATACTTCATTTCCTCGCACGGCGCCCGTAAAGGGCTGGCCGATACCGCCCTGAAGACGGCGGACGCCGGCTATCTGACCCGACGGCTTGTGGACGTCGCCCAGGACGTGACTGTGGAGGAGGTAGACTGCGGCACGCTGAGTGGGGTCTGGGTCGAACCGTTGATGGACGGCGCCACGGTGATGCAGTCACTCTCCGAGCGTATTTCCGGGCGTTATCCCGACGACGATGTCTATCTGCCGGGCATGGACGAGCCCATCTGCGCGGCTGATGAGATGATTTCAGAGGAAGTCGCCAAGGATATCGAGCGGAGTGGCGTACCCGGCCTAACAATCCGATCCGTACTGACCTGTCAGTCGAAGCGGGGCGTCTGCACCCGGTGTTATGGCCAGAATCTGGCTACCGGAAAGCGGGTGGAGCTTGGCGAAGCCGTCGGCATCATCGCCGCGCAGTCAATCGGTGAGCCGGGCACGCAGCTTACCATGCGTACCTTCCATATCGGGGGCGCCGCAAGTCGCCAGGTGGAAAGCGCCGACAGAAAAGTCACCGAATCCGGGGTGGTTGAGCTGCGTAATGAACGCACCGCTGTCAATCGTGCCGGTGAAACGGTGGTGGTCAACCGCAATGCGGAAATTGCCATCATGGCTGCCGATGGGCGTGAACTCAACCGGCAGCAACTACCTTCCGGCGCACAACTGAAGGTGAAGAACGGCGAGAAGGCCAAAAAGGGCGCCATTCTCTTTCACTGGGACCCGTACAACAACACTATCGTTGCTGAGCAGTCCGGTATTATCCGCTTCGACGGCATCGTGGAAGGCGTGACCATGCGCATTGACACGAACGTCGATACCGGTATGGAAGAGCGAGTGATCACGGATCACAAGCAGGACTTGCACCCGCAGCTCACCATTGTCAGTCCCGACGGCCAGATTCAGTCGTATATCACGTTGGGCTCAGGCACCCACATCCTGGTAAAGGATGGGGACGATGTGCAGGCGGGTGACATGCTGGCGAAAACGGAGCGTAGCTTCGGCAAGACGCGTGATATCGTGGGTGGTCTGCCCCGGGTGGCCGAGCTTTTTGAAGCCCGGCAGCCGAAAGAACCGGCAATTATCAGCCACATCGAAGGGATTGTCGAGTTGGCCGGCACCAACAAGGGAATCCGCAAAATCAAGGTGGTTCCCCCGGTGGGTCGTGAGCGCGAATACAGTGTGCCCCCGGGCAAGCACATTAACGTGCAGAACGGCGACCGCGTCTATGCCGGTCAGCGCCTGACCGACGGGCCGGTCATCCCGCATGACATCCTGGAAGTGGAGGGTGAAGAAGCCCTGCGGCGCTACCTGGTCGGCGAGATTCAACAGGTCTACCGCTTGCAGGGTGTGCGGACCAACGACAAGCACATCGAGATCATCATCCGGCAGATGCTGCGTAAGGTCAAGATCAAAGACGATCCCGGCGATACGCCTTTCCTCGCGCAGGAAGAGGTGGACAAAGTGCGCTTCCAGGAGATCAACCAGCAGACGCAGCAACGCAATGGGCGTCCTGCGGAAGCCCGACCGATGCTCCTGGGGATTTCGAAGGCCGCATTGAGCACGGAGAGTTTTATCTCCGCGGCGTCCTTCCAGCACACGACCCGGGTGTTGACCGAGGCGGCGTTGGCCGGTAAGCGGGACTACCTCTCTGGCCTGAAAGAGAACGTAATTATCGGCCACCTGATCCCTGCCGGCACCGGCAGCCCGCACTACCAGAACTCGCGTCCGGAGCTTACGGACAAGGCCCTGGCCGACTTCTCCGGCGAGCTGGAAATCGCACCGTCCACCCGTAACTTCATGGCGGAAGACGATGAAGACGAGGGAATGCCGGAATCACTTGACGGCACGGTCTAGGCAATATGACTGGGTGTCGGCAACCATGACGCCCAATCGACAATAGCAATACAAAGGGGGCTTCGGGCAGCAATGCCTGAAGCCCCCTTTTCATGCATGGGCGGAAATGTGCTCTGGATATGGACCCTATAGAACCTGATGTAAGCGCAGGCTTATTCCGGTTCCCAGTAGTACTTTTCGAGGGCCTCGCGCAAATCCTTTTCGGTGGCGACCAATACGTTGACACGTCGGTTGGTGGCGCATTCAACGTCTTCAATGGCCACCAGGTCCATGGGATTGGCGATGACCAGGTCCAGGCTGTCTTCGGTTGCACGGACAGGCAGGCAGGTGTGTTGGTAGGCCAGGCGCTCGGAAATAAGCGCGACGGCCTCCGGGTCTACATCGACATCCTTCAGCCGCACATATACGGCAAAGCTTTGCGCCGCCAGCACGAGGGCAATGATTTCAGGGGAAACCACCCCCTGTTCCACCAGAATTTCTCCCAGATGGCTGTGGGGTTTGTTGAATTGTAATTGCAGCGCCTCTTCGAGTTGAGGCTTGGTGATAAAGCCCGCCTTAACCAGAATATAGCCCATGAGCTGTTTCTGGTAGCCGTGTTCGGATATGACGACCTGAATACGTTTTTCCCATTCCCTGCTTTCCTGCGACATTTCATGTGTTGGCGGCAGGGGTGAATCGGTAGGTACATCCCGTGTTTTGGTCTGGTCACTTGCTGGTTGTCTGGATTGTGAGTTGTTGGTTGGACGGTCTACCTGCTTGCGATCCGCGCCGTTCAGCTCCTCCTCTTCTTCGCTCAGCTCTTCCAGGAATTGCAGGGCGGCGGCGGCCGCTTGGGCCTCCTCATTCGCTTCTTGTGTTTCCTCTATATCCCGTGTTGTTTCCTGCAATGCTTCACGCATCTGTTCCAGATCGCGAACGGCAATTTCCATCTGCTGCTTCAACGCCAGCTTAACACCCTGGCTAGTCTCGTGTTGCAGCGACTTCTGCAGCGTTTGAATGCGCTCCTCCGTCTTGGTGATGTCCTTGCGCAGACGTTTCACTTCGGCCTGGATATCTCGGGTATCAATGTGAACCATTGAATCGGGCTGACTGTCCAGGTTGCCGGCAGCCGATGCGCCCTGGGGCTTTTTCATGCTGCTCGCGGCTACATGGGCCAGGACTTCCGGCCAACGTTCCATTTCTTCCTGCAACGCCAACTGGGTGATACTGAGCTGTCGAAGGGTTTCCGCCAAGTTGGCGCATTGTTCTGTAAGGGATTTATGGCGCCGCCGCCAATGTTTGAGTTCTGATTCAATGGCTTTTTTGAATGTATTATAGGCTTCTTGCTGATCCACGGTGTTCATCCTGCTACCCTGTTTTCACCTGAAACTGACTTCACCGGCACAATGTCTGGCATACCCGCATCTTGTGGGGTTCCTGAAGCGATAACTTGAGGCTGACTTTTACGTCAACAAACAAAGCATAGCACAGACTGCAATAATTTGCATAAAACGTGGACGCCATTGCATGATGCGCCAGCAACACTTTTCGGTGCGAACATGCGCAATGCTTGATAGTCTATTCGGGGCATGCGACCAGGTGACGCGCCCGAAATTGCCTGGCGCTCCCCACGAGAATAATGGCAAATAGAGTGCTGTTGGCAAGACCTTCCAAATGGTATGTATTTCCAACCAAATGGGACGTCGAGTAGCGGCTTAGCCTTATCGTATTGACATTATAGGCTTCAAAGTTCTACAATTTTGTATGGGCATGGGGGATAAAATGTTAAAATGGGGCTTGAGCAAGACGCCTGAATTATTCCTTGGAAACGTGTTGGCATGTTGTCGGGCCACGGCCTGAAAGCAGCCTGCCCCACCAGAGATGTATGGCCAGTGTAACCCGGCAGGGCGAAATTGGCCTTTGAAATATTTTTCTGTTACGTGGAAGAGATTCTTCTTCTGACGTGTCCATGCCCGCCACAACCCAAGTATCGTAATTACAATCAGGTTCAGGGGCATTGTGTGTCACAACACGCCTGGCTGGCTTGGCATACACAATAGGTTTGGCAGTTATAGACTGTGTGCGTAGTAAAGTGCCTCTGGCAATTTTGCGGCGCATCCTGTCCAGTCGCTCATACGGCAATTACCGACAAGCCCATCCCATGGGCGCCTGGAAAACACACTATTGCAGGTTCCGGAGCAGGCATGCCTGGCCGACGACCGATTGCACGCGATAATAGCAACAAAGAATTTGCACCAGACAAGATTCAAGGAGAGGCTAAGCATATGTCGTATATTACAGAAGCGCTGGAAGCGGTATCGATCCGGAATGCGGGAGAGAAGGAATTTTTACAGGCTGTCGATGAGGTGTTGACCTCTCTGGAACCGGTTTTTAATCGCCATCCGGAATATCAGGAACAACGGATACTGGAGCGTATTTGCGAGCCGGAAAGGGTGCTGATGTTTCGGGTACCCTGGATGGACGATAAGTGCAACGTTCAGGTCAACCGGGGCTTCCGTATTGAGTTTAACAGCGCCATAGGCCCATATAAGGGCGGCTTGCGCTTTCACCCCACCGTGAATGTCGGTATCTTGAAATTCCTCGCCTTCGAGCAGATTTTCAAGAACGCCCTCACTACCTTGCCCATGGGCGGCGGTAAAGGCGGCTCCGACTTTGAGCCGAAGGGCAAATCGGACAGTGAAGTCATGCGCTTCTGCCAGTCCTTCATGACCGAGCTCGCGCGCCACATTGGTCCGGATACGGACGTGCCCGCTGGCGACATCGGCGTCGGACGTCGTGAAATCGGCTATATGTTCGGCCAGTACAAGCGTCTGCGCAACGAGTTTACCGGGGTGTTGACCGGGAAGGCGATGAATTGGGGCGGTAGTTTGATTCGTCCTGAGGCGACCGGCTATGGCTCGGTTTATTTCGCGCAGAACATGCTGAAGGCGCATGGTGACAGTATGGACGGTAAGGTCTGCACCGTTTCGGGCTCCGGCAATGTCGCCCAGTTCACCGTGGAGAAAGTCACCCAGCTCGGCGGTAAGTGCGTAACGCTTTCCGACTCCCAGGGCTTTATTCATGATCCTGATGGCATCGACGAAGAGAAACTGGCCTATGTCATGGACCTCAAGAACGTGCGCCGCGGCCGCATTTCTGAATATGCCGATAAGTACCCGAACGCCAAATTTTTAGAAGGGCAGCGCCCCTGGGGCGTGCCGTGTGACTGCGCGTTCCCCAGCGCTACCCAAAATGAAATCAGCGGCGAGGATGCAGCCACACTCGTAAAAAACGGTTGCAAGTTGGTGAGTGAAGGCGCGAACATGCCGACCGAGCCGGAAGGGGTGGATATCTTCCAGGAGAGCAAGGTGCTCTACGGACCGGGCAAGGCGGCCAACGCCGGCGGCGTGGCGGTTTCCGGACTGGAAATGGCGCAGAACGCCCAGCACGTAACCTGGCCGCGGGAAGAGGTCGACAATCGTCTGCAGCAGATCATGGAGGCCATCCACGACCAAGCCTATGAGATTGCCAAAGAATACGGCGCCCCCGGAAATTATGTCGTGGGCTCCAATATCGCTGGCTTCCTGAAAGTCGCCGACGCCATGATCGACCAGGGCCTGGTCTAACTCTTGGTAATACAGCGTTAAGTTGCCCGTATGCACGTCCGGCTGACATTACGTCCGCCGGGCGTTTTGTTTATGTCGGCCCCTGCAACGGTTTATACTTGTCGACAACTTGCACTATGGCGCTTGGTTTCGGATGCTACGTGTCCGGCGCCGCCTCCCGTCTTGTTCGGCTACGCCCCGGCAGCAAAGAAAGAAGTCGCCCATGATGTATACCCAGCACGCTTTGTCTACTGGTCTTCCGGAACTCGATCAACTGCTGCGGGGCCTGATGCCCGGCGACAACGTGGTTTGGCAGGTGGATTGCCCCGCGGATTACTCGGCCTTCGTCGAGCCCTACGCCCAGCATGCGCTGGACCAGGGCAAGGCGCTCATCTATTTCCGATTTGCACGCCATCCCGAGCTGCTGGATGCAAACAGCGGCGCACAGATATGTCATCTGGACCCAAATGACGGCTTTGAGTCGTTTCTGGATCACATTCACTGCGTGATTGAAGAAGCCGGAAAGGGGGCATTCTATGTGTTCGACTGCCTTTCCGACCTGACTTCGGACTGGTATAGCGATCAGATGTTGGCCAACTTCTTCACCCTCACCTGTCCGTATCTCTTTGACCTGGAGACCGTGGCCTATTTCGCGATCCTGCGCAATTACCACTCCAACTACGCTTCGACGCCCATCCGCAAGACTACCCAGCTCCTGCTGGACGTCTATCGGCACCGGGATCACATTTACCTGCAACCGCTCAAGGTGCAACAGCGCTATTCGCCCGACATGCACATGCTGCACCGCTGGGATGGTGACGCCTTCCAGCCGGTGAACGACAGCAGCACCATCGCCGAGGTGCTTACTTCTACCCAGCATTCGGCGATGGAAACGGCCATTGACCGGCTGGATGTTTGGCAGCGGACCTTTCTGCGCGCCGAGGAAATTCAGAGTAACCGGCTGCCGGCGGATATGCTGGAGCGTGTTCCCGACACCCTGCCGCCGAATATCCAGGGGGATAAAGCCCTCCTGAAGCGGCTGCTGCGGATGATTGTGTCACGCGAAAGCCGTCTGCTCGCCCTGGCGGAAGCGCATTTCAGCCTGGAGGATGTGCTGGCGATCAGCCGCCGCACCATCGGCACCGGGCTCATTGGCGGGAAGTCGGTGGGTATGTTGCTCGCCAGCGCCATCCTGAAGAAAACGGATTCCCGGTGGAAAGAGTTGCTAGAAGTACACGATTCCTTCTTCATCGCCTCGGATGTCTTTTATACTTTCCTCGTTCAAAACGGCTGCTGGTGGTTTCGTAAAAACCAACGCGACCCCAACACCTTTCTTCAGGGGGCGGAACGCGCCCGGCAACGGATTCTTATGGGCAGCTTTCCCGACTACATCCTCCGGCAGTTGGAGGATATGCTCGCCTACTACGGCCATGCCCCCATCATCGTGCGTTCCAGCAGCCTGCTGGAGGACAGCTTCGGCAATGCCTTCGCCGGAAAGTACCAGAGTGTCTTCTGTGTGAATCAGGGCAGCCGCTATCAGCGCCTGGAGAATCTCCTGGCGGCGATACGTACGGTCTACGCCAGCAGCATGAGCGAAGACGCCCTGGCTTACCGCGCCCGGCATGGCCTGTTGGAGCGTGATGAGCAAATGGCTTTGCTCGTGCAGCGGGTATCGGGCGCTCGGCACGATCACCTCTTCTATACCCAGGCCGCCGGGGTGGGTTTCTCATACAATCCGTTCCGCTGGAGTGAACACATTGATCCCGACGCCGGGGTGCTGCGTCTGGTCTTTGGCATGGGCACCCGGGCGGTGGACCGCGCCGATGATGACTACACCCGGATTGTCGCGCTGAACGACCCGATGAGCCTGCCGGAGAGTGGCCGCGCCCATGGCACGGACTATGCCCAGCAGCGGGTGGACGTGCTGGACCTACAAAGCAATCAGATGGTCACGATCGACTTTGACGAAGTCCACAACCAGCACCCCAAGCTGCCTCTCAGCCTCTATGCCAGCACCGATGTGCGCCGCGCCCGCGAACTCCGGGATCAGGGTATTTACAAGCCCCCGGCGCCCACGCTCAATTTCGCCCGGCTCATCAAGGAAACGAGCTTCATCGAAGACATGCGCGCCATGCTCAAGACCATCGAGACAGCCTACGCGTATCCGGTGGACATCGAATATACGCTGAACTTTCTGGACGAAGCGCGCTTCAAAATCAACCTGGTCCAGTGTCGTCCCCTGCAAGTTCAGGGGAGCCAGAAAATCAATGCGGTGCCGGATCACATCCCCGAAGCGCAAACCCTCATCGATACCCGTGGCCCGCTTATTGGGCACAGCCGCATCGATAATGTGCAGCGCATCATCTATGTCGTGCCCGAGGAATACAGTGAGCTTCCGCAGCAGCAGCGCTATGAAGTCGCCCGCCTGATTGGCCGCCTCATGGCCCTGGAAGATTACCGTGAACCTGCCGGAACCCTCCTCATCGGGCCGGGACGCTGGGGCACCTCCTCGCCATCGCTCGGGGTGCCGGTTACTTTCACCGAGATTTGCCGCGTGCTTGCACTCTGTGAAATTGTCGCCATGCGTGAAGACCTGACCCCGGATGTTTCCCTGGGCACGCATTTCTTCAGTGAGCTGGTTGAGATGAATATCCTGTACATGGCTGTCTTCCCACGGGATCCAAAAAACCGGCTTCAAATCCCCTTGCTGAAGCGCGCGCCGAACCTGTTGCAGAAGCTACTTCCCGAAGAGGCGGCCTTCGCACACATTGTTCGCGTGGTTGAGCCCGGGGATTTGCCGGAAAATAATGAGTGCATCCTCCACGCGGACACCATGAACCAGCGCGCTGTCTGTTTTTTCAAGTAAGCCAAGGCGATTAGGGCGCTATTTCTTCCAGGGGCTGGAGTTCGGAATCAATCTCTCCAGTGGTCGGATCGTAGCCCCAGGCATGATCGGGATAAGGGTGTTCCGGGATTTCACGGAGACGACCTGCTTCCACGAGCGTTTCGAGGCTTTCGGGCCAGTGTCCTTCCGCTTCGTGGTAGCGGTCGAGGGCGCGCTGCAACGCATTTTGGGTGGTGTTCAGGCGATGCTCGAGGAGCGTGGTGCTGTAGACGCTGCCGTCCCGGGCGATGTGGAAGTGGCCACCGAGGGGGTCTTCGGGCAATCCCTCCAGATAGCCTGCTTGCAACAGGGCGGCCAGGTCAGTCGGAAGCGCGCCTTCGCGTTGCCGGTAGTAATCGACAACCTGTTGGAGGTATTGTTGCGCTTCGCGCAGAGAGAGCTCGATCAGCTTGCGCTCGGCGATCTCCCGCATGAAAGTATCTTCGCTCTGCGCCATGTGCACCCACATTTCCCGCTCAATGTCCGAAATTTCGAAGTCTTCCTGTAAGCGTGCGGCAATATCCACGATACGCGGCGGTGCGGTTCCGGTGGCGGCGCTGATGCCGAGGTAGTACGCGGCCATGCGTTTCGAGCCGGGCCAGTCACGTCGGTTGAGCAGATAGATCATTCCGGCCTCGTAGGGGAGTTCCCAGGCGCGGGGATTGTGCAACATGCCTTGCTGCAAGAGTTTCAGGCCCGCGTCGTCGTCCGCTTTGAGCGCGGCGAGGAACATGCCGCCGTAGCGGTAGGCGTCCACGAAATAGGGATCGAGACGCACGACCGTCTGAAGCATGTGGTTCAGCCACTCGAAACCACGATCGCCCCGGGCTTCCTGCGCCGTGTACTGGATACACTGTACCCAGAGCATATTGGCAATGACGCTGTTCATGCCGACGGTGAAGTGATCCAGCAGGCGCTCGTTGGGCAGATAGAGCAATTCCTCCTTGAGGTCCGCGCTGCGGTGATGGTCCAGCCGAAGCTGCGCCAGGACGGTTCCCGCAAAGCAGGCCACGACCGCCAACAGCATGATGGCGATTTTCCACCCGCGTAGCGCCGGGCTCATACGTCTTTCTCCTCAAAAGCCAAGATGGCCAACAGTAGCAGAAAGGCTGTGTAGAGCGCGCCATAGGCCAGCGTCCAGAGGATATAGGCGCCGGAGACCGCCACTTCGTTCGCCGCCTCGGCGCGGATATCGAAATTTGCGAGATTCGGTATGAGGTAGTAGATGCCTTCGAGGATATGTTTTGCAACGGTATCGTCGAAATGTGGCGGCAGGTCCAGGAAGATGCCCGTGGCGTGCCCGAAGACGTAGAAGGAAAAGACAATCAACGCGCCAAGGATCGGCGAAGTAAGCGCCGACATCAGGATCGCGAAGGCGGTGATCAGGAGCAGTTTCCAGAAGGTGAGTAGGGCGGCCAGGAAAAAGAGCCGGTCCACCTCCCCGCCCAGGAGCATAACGTAAAACGCGGCGACGCCTGTCATTACGGTGACAACCACCGCCAGGATCGCCATGAGCCCGAGGTATTTCCCCAGTATAAACTCGAAGCGGTGCATTGGTTGCGAGATGATGGTGTAGAGCGTGCGCTTGTCGATTTCCTTGTACACCAGGCTCGTGCCGACAAAGATGGCGATGAGCACGCCGAAGACGGACATGGAAGCGAGGGATATGTCCTTGACGATCTTGATGTCCTGGCCGATGCTGATCCAGCCGAGCGCCTTCGAGCCGAATATACTGACGGCGGCGAAAAAGAGCAGCACATACAAGACCTTGTCGCGGATGGCTTCGCGAAAGGTGTTCTGGGCGACGGCGATGATCCTCATGAGGCGGCCTCCTGCGCCTGGGTGTCCGGCGTGGCGGCATTTCCATTGTCTTGTTCACGCATGAAATATTCCTCCAGCGTCTCCTTCATCGGGGTGTACTCGACCAGACGCCCGCCCAGGCGGTGGATGTCCCGTACCAGGCTATTGGCGACCTCCTGGTCCGGCGCCACAAAGAATATGTGATCCTCCACGACGTGGTAACGCTCCGCGCGGCCCGCCAGGGCCTTTTGCGTGGCGTCGTCCAGCCCTGCCGCCACGACCTCGACGCCAGCGCATTCCGTGCCCAGGAGCATGTCAATACGGCCTGTACGCGTGAGACGGCCTTGCACCAGAATGCCCACGCGATCACAAACCTGCTCGACATCGCCCAGCACGTGGGAGCTGAAGAAGAGCGTCTTTTTCTGATCCCGCAGGTGCAGCATCAGCTCGCGAATTTGGCGACGGCCGATGGGGTCCAGCCCGCTCATTGGCTCATCCAGGATCAACAATGGGGGGTCCCCCACCATCGCCACCGCGAATCCCACGCGCTGGCGCATGCCCTTGGAAAAGCCCTTGATACGGCGGTCGGCGATTTCGCCCAGGTCCAGCAGTTCAGCGAGCTTATCCCATTCATTCCTGCGCGCCGTTGCATCCAGTCCCTGCAAACGGCCATAGAAGTCGATGGTCTCCCGAGGGGTCAGGTATTCATAGAAATACGGTTGTTCCGGCAGGTAGCCGATCAGGCGCCGCGCCGCCCGCGTGCGGACGTTCTCGCCGAAGACCTGCGCTCCGCCCGAGGTGGGCTTAATCAGGCTGCACAGCAGCTTGATGGTCGTCGTCTTCCCCGCGCCATTGCGGCCGAGAAAACCGAACACTTCGTGTTCACCGACTTGCAGGTTCAGGTCCCGCAACGAATGCACCGTGGCTTTGCCGACCTGCTTGTAGTCTTTGCTGAGATTTTGGGTAACAATAGCTTCCACCGTGGCTTACACTCCTTTCCGCCTATTTAGACGCGGAAAACACAAATTGGTTTTCCCCCTCTGCACCGTATTGTAAGTCATGCCCAGGCATGCAGACAATGGCTTGTATGCGTGACCAATGTGGCGAAGTTGCCGTGCAGTACATTACCATGGAGTCTGGAACGGAAAGATCGGCGGGTTACGCCATGGATGAAGGGGAAATAGCATGACAATGCCGCAAAATAATGTGTTGGTCGTGGGCAGCGCGAACATGGATTTGGTGATGCGTGTACATGAGATGCCGAAGCCGGGGGAGACCGT
>SKJD01000126.1 GCA_007116095.1 Candidatus Hydrogenedentota bacterium | reverse complement strand
TCGCCCTGATGCATGCCTGCTTTACCGATAACCAGGAACAACTGGAAGAGGCGGTCGCGCTTATCTGGGACGAGGTAAAGGTCGGGACCGGTGAGGGTATCCAACCGGACTGGAGTTATTACCAGCACGGGGCCCGGCTCCAGATCTACCATTATGGCCGCGGATACATGGAGAATCTGGCGGAATTGGCCTGGCTGATGCGCGGCAGTCCCTGGGCGATGCCGGAATCAAAGCAGGATATCCTTACCAATCTCTTCCTGGAAGGCGCGCAGTGGATGAGTCGCGGCGCCTACAACGTACCCGGTACGGTGGACCGGATGGTCAGTCGAAAGGAAGGCCTACAGGCGGCGAACATCGCCACCTCCCTGAGGCTTTGGGAGGAAGTCGCCCCGGAATACGCCGAAGCCTTGGCCGCCTACCGCAACGGCCTCCGGGAAGGCCGGCCCTCCGTGACCGGATTTCGCCATTACCCCAGGAGCGACTTTACGGTATACCATCAGCCAGGCTTCAGTGTCTTCCTCAAAACCATATCCAGCCGCACCCTGCTGACCGAAAGCATAAATAATGAGAACCAGTTGGGCGTACCCTACCTGAACTGTGGGGACCGCTTCATCCTGCGCGACGGCAACGAGCTGCATGGCCTACAACCGCTCTGGCAGTGGGACCGTCTCCCCGGCCTGGTGCTGGCGGATGGCCTGCGGCAACAAGAACGCCGGGACTTTGTTGGCGGCCTGGGTGACGGGGCGCAGGGCTTCGCCGTGATGGACCACCGGCGGAATCACCCCGATCGAGAAGCCTTCCTGCAAGCGCGTCAGCTCACGGCGTTTCACGGAGACTATGTCGTGCATATGCTCGGCGGCATGGAAGCCCAGGGGCTGGACGGTCCCATCTACATTGGCCTGGAACAGACGCGGCTGACAGGTTCCGTCCTCGCGCAAACAGGTGATGACGCCCCCCGCCCCCTACCCGAAGCGGAAGACATCTTGGACGCGGTTTCCTGGCTCCACCATAATGAGATGGGTTACCTGCTGGACAGCCCCAGTGCCGTCGCGATCAGCAATCAGGAAGAAACGGGCGCTTGGCATCCCATCAATCACGGCATTGACGCAGCCGAGGCGACAACCGCGCCGATCTTCCGCGCCACACTGCAACTGGACGCTCCGACCGCCCTGAGTTACGCCATCTTGCCGAATGTGCCCGCCGAGGCCTTGTCGGCCCTCGCCGAGGACAAGCCCTGGGAAATTCTGCGCAACGATCGGGCGGTGCAAGCCCTGCGCTTTGCGGACGGAAGCCTCCATGCCGCGTTCTACCAAGCGAGTGATCTGGACATCGCCGGAAGCGTGCTCCGTGTGGACGCCCCCTGTCTCTTGCTCTGGAATGGGGAACGCCTCTACCTCAGCGACCCAACACACAGCGGTCAGGCCGTCACCGTAAGCTGGCAGGGCGAAAGCCGGCGCGTTGAACTGCCGGAAGACGGCAGCGGCTTGCCTATCACCTCCTGAACCCACGAACAGCCAGTCAACTCCCTACTCCGAGGTGGCCTTGTATCCATCTCGGAGCAAATCCCCCCCTTCCGACTTCCACACACCCACTCCTACCAAATCGTATTATCGGCAAGATTTAACACCATTTCGTAGGGACTTTGCCGCAAAAATAACGACCTCTTCGTAGACCTGGAAATTATTTTTTGTTGTATTTCAAGCACTTAGCCCTGTAACTGCCGCCTTGCCCCGATATTGGCATCCTATTTGCTTTATTGTGCACAACCCGACAGTCATACCCGACCGTCGGAATGTCTGCAAACTCCC
Organism: Candidatus Hydrogenedentota bacterium; assembly: GCA_007116095.1. GTDB lineage: Bacteria > Hydrogenedentota > Hydrogenedentia > Hydrogenedentales > SCBR16-9 > SCBR16-9. The sequence continues at coordinate 4,448 of SKJD01000126.1, read as the reverse complement.
AAACACTGGAGAAAAAAAGAAAGGAACACCTATGGGCATGGCAAAACACAAGCTACCGATCACGCTGGCGCTACTGGCGCTACTGCTGCTGGGACCGATCAGTCTGGTTTCGGCGCAGGAGGAAGAGGCTGCGGTCTCGATTGAAATGTTTACGATTAACAACACGTGGATGTTGGTCGCCACCTTCCTGGTCTTTACGATGCACTTGGGCTTCGCAAGTCTGGAAGCGGGCTTGACCCGGGCGAAAAACGCGGTAAACATACTGTTCAAGAACACCGCGATAATCGCCATCGGGTTGTTGACCTATGCGCTATGCGGTTTCAACCTGATGTATCCGGGCGAGTTCATCATCGGAGGTGAGGCCGGCTTCTTCGGCTTCGCAGGCTTCGGTTTGAACCCGGGCGACGACCCCGGCATCGGCTACGCCGACGGCGCCTACACCTACTGGACCGATTTCATCTTCCAGGCGATGTTCGCGGCAACGGCCGCCACGATTGTCTCCGGCGCCGTGGCAGAACGCATCAAACTGAGCAGCTTTTTGATCTTCTCGGCCATCTATGTCGCCATCTTCTATCCCATCGCCGGTTCCTGGCAGTGGGGCGAAGGCTTCCTGGACGCCATGGGCTTCTATGACTTCGCCGGCTCCACCCTCGTCCACTCGGCGGGTGGCTGGGCGGCCCTGGCCGGCGTCCTCCTGCTTGGACCCCGTCTCGGCAAGTACACTCCGGGCGGTATCCGGGCCATTGAAGGCCACAGCATGCCCCTCGCCACCATTGGTATGTTCCTGCTGTGGCTCGGGTGGTTCGGCTTCAACGGCGGTTCCGTGTTGAGCGCCGATCCTGAAGAAGTCTCCTTCGTGTTCGTGACCACCGCCTTGGCGGCAGCCGCCGGTATCATGGGCGCCATGGCCGCTTCCTGGACGATTATCAAGAAGCCTGACCTGTCCATGACCCTCAACGGCAGTCTGGCCGGCCTGGTCGGCATCACCGCCGGCGCGGACGTCGTGGGCGTGACGAGCGCGATTATCATCGGCTTCATCGCCGGTATCATCGTGGTGGGTTCCGTACTGTTGCTGGACCGCGCCCGGCTTGATGACCCCGTGGGCGCCATTTCCGTCCACTTGGTCTGCGGTATCTGGGGCACCTTGGCGGTCGGCATCTTCAGCGCCGATCACAGTATCGTCACCCAGTTGATAGGCGTTGTCTCCTACGGCGTCTTCTGCTTCGTCAGCGCCTTCGCCATCTTTGGGATCCTCAAGGCAACGATTGGCATCCGCGTCAGCGAATCCGAAGAAATGCGCGGTCTGGATATCGACGAACACGGCATGGAGGCCTACGGTGGTTTCCAAATCTTCACCAGCCGCTAATGCATCGGGCGCATAAGCGCGCCTACCGACCGAATGACAGACAGACACCAAGTTACCAGCACTGAAGCTTATGAATGAGAAAGGAAGACCCAACCAATGAAACTTATCATTGCGTATATACAACCGGACAAGCTCAACAGCGTCAAGCAGAGCCTGTTCGAAGCCAAGGTCACGAAAATGTCAGTGACCAACTCCCTGGGATGCGGCCAGCAACACGGCTACCACGAAACCTACCGTGGCGTGGATGTCGAGGTAAACCTCCTGAAGAAGGTGCGGCTGGAGATTGCAATAAACGACGAATTCGTCAAGCCCGCCATGGACGCCATCATCAAGGGCGCCAAGACCGGCAATATCGGCGACGGCAAAATCTTCGTCCTCGACTTGGCTGAATGCGTCCGAATCCGCACCGGAGAAATCGGCAATGCCGCCATCGGGTAAAGCAACCCGAGGCGCGGCCATCCGGGAAATGCCGGGGTTGAAAAACTCTCCGTAATTTCCCCCCTAAACCCGCCCTCCTGAGAGGAAGCGTTCCAAGGCGCTTCCCCCATTGCCCAAGGGTAGCGTGCACACCTGATTAAAGCGTGTGCACGCTATCCTGTTTTTTTTGCGCTATTTGACGCCTATTCCAATGTACTGGTTCAATGCCTGCGAAGACAGGCATCCAGCGAGTCCAATAAACAGACGCCACCCTCAGCATTGCAACCTGGAAAAAGGCATCCCCCCGACCGCGGATCGGTCGCAGCTTGTAAGGCGGGTGCGCTGGGTATAGCTGATTTTATCCGCAGATGACGCAGATGAACGCAGATTCAGGGCGCCCACCCAACGCAACAAAATCTACCACGGAACACCCGTAAAACACGGACGTAAAGCCCACCCCCGTTCGTCATGCATGCGAAGGCAGGCATCCAGAGGGGCAGGCAAACAGCACACAATTACAGCAAAACAATCGTGTGACTGCACCCGCCCGACCGCGGAGCGGTCACAGCTTGTAGCGCGGGGTAATGCCGAAGGGCGGAACCGCCCGCAGGCCGCCACCCCGGGTATAGCTTTGTGGCGTCAGCCTTGAGGCCCAAGGTCCACGAGGATCCGCTGCTTTGGCGTGACTTGTCGCCGCCTTCGCGCCATGGATTGCCCCGAAGATAAGACCGCGATTCACTTCAGCGGACAAACGTGTCAAAAACGCGAACCGATTTCCAGTTCTCCTGGTTCTCGTCGATGAACTTCTGGTGGTCGGGCGCGGTTTGGTAGCGATCGTGGTGGTGCTTGGTCTTGAAGACGATGTGCAAGCCCACGTCCCAGTCGCGAACGTTGACCTCCCGGTCGTGCGAGGCGACGGGTTCGCCCGCCGCAAAGGTTACGATGCCCGGCTCGCTGCTGAGGTATTTGCGGCAGTCGGCGATCAGCTTGGCTCGCGCCGATTCCGACGGATCGTGGAGTGTGAAATACACGTTGTGCGCCAGAGCCGGCGTCTCCAGGTCGCCCACCATGAATTTTACGATGCGGCGGAGGATTTCCATATTGTCGCGTTTCGAGATGTCTGAACCGGGACCGCTGTTCCACATGGCCTGACGGTCGAACATAACCAAGACATGACCGTCGCCCACGTTTTGAACGGCGAGAGTGGCCCACACCGGGTTGGCAATAGTTACGCCTCCAGCATCAATATTGAGACTACCGCCGGAAACCCGGTTGGCATCGTTAAATGGGATTAGGATTTGGGCGCCGCTGGTTGGGTCCACAGCCACCACGGAAACGCCTTCTCCTTCCATGACCAACGGGCCTTCGACAATTGGATGTGAGGCTTCTGCGTCGGCTGAATAGGCCCTTGTGCCACCGCCCTGATCGACCGTCACCTGTAATCCATAGGCCGCCGTCAGATTGTTGACAGCATTTTGACCGACCGGGTTCTTTATCCCAACTTCCCTAAACAGGCCGCCGGAGGCGGAATCACTGTAGATCAGCATGCCGCCGCCAGCCTGCAACCAGGCGTCAAGGGCGGCTTTTTCGGAGTCCGACCAGATCTTCTGGTGAAGACCAAATATAATCGCGTCAAACTGTGACAGGAAAGCCTCGTCCAAGGTGATTTCCTGATCGTAGAACGGGGAGATTTTATAGTCCTCGGCCTCCATCATGTCCGCAAAGATGGAAAGGCCTTTCGAGCCAGTGTCGTTGAGTAACATTTGGTCGAACGGCTCGTCGTCGCCGGATGGAATGGTCCCGTCGGCGGCCACATCCCCGTGGATATAGGCCAAGTTGCTGGCTTCGACATTCATCGAAACTCCAGTGAACATTATTATGAATAGAAAAACGGGTGTAAATAAGTTCGCGATATTGTGCTTGCTGTTCTTCATTGTGTGGCCTTTCTTTGGAGAAGTTTTTCATATATCGAGAGGTGAGAGAACTAAAAGACGGGTGGTATATTTGTTTCCAATTCCTTTGGGTAGTTCATTTGCCGATACCGCCGCCGTTCCGTGGGCCGTTCGAAGCAAATTACGTTTCAACCTGGATTTCCTGTTTGACTTCACAAGCGGTACTCCTGCAAGCAATGATGTCATTTGTACCAGAATAAGAACCTCGATTTCAAGGGACGAGGGAATTTGAGGTATTTGCGATTTTCGCAAAAGCAACCTGTCTTGGGCTTGCGTTGTTTAAGGCGGCTGCTGCATAATGGAGCAGAGACAGAGCACACTTTCATTGGGAGTAGCACGATATTCATGACAGCAGCATCGGACGAGCAGAAGAAAGCGACAATGGCCCCGGAAGGCGAGGCTCCACAGACGAAACCGGCCAAGCCGCCGGTAACAGATGAAGGAATTTTTGCAGAACTCTGGGACTTCATGCGGGTGCGCAAGAAGTTCTGGTTGGCGCCGATCCTCATCGCGTTGGTGCTGTTGGGCATGCTTTTTTTCTTCGCACAGACCGCCGGTGTGGTGTCGCCCTTCATTTACGCCTTGTAGCGTGTATTTGGCATCGCAACTCCCATACATCCACCTATCCCCGCCTGAACTGTTCAGGCGGTCCATGTTGACGGTACCTGCGCACAGCAGAATCCACGAACAACCTGGACCGCGTGCACGGCAAT
>SKJD01000323.1 GCA_007116095.1 Candidatus Hydrogenedentota bacterium | reverse complement strand
TGCTCATGCAGCCGGAACTTCCCCCGCGCCTGAAAAAGCGGGCCGCCTTTGCGATGGGGGATACCGCCGAACGGCGCGACTTCGAGGTACTGCTGGAACGCGCGCCTGAGCTATCTACCCCCGAAGCGCTGTTCTGGTTGGGCGACGCCCTGAACGATTTGAGCCGTGGGGAAGTGGAGACCGACCCGGAATCCGCGTTCATGACGTCAACGCCGGGCGCCGACAGGGATGCCTTTATCGAAGACTGGCGCTATTACATGGAGCGTCGTCTGCTGACCGAGCGCCGCCAGGAGCAGGGACGCAGCACTGGAAACGATTAGTGTGGCCTCCGGCGGCCGTGCGGAAGCAGCCCACTTCCCGTGCTTGGGGCAATATGCCTGATTATGCTACACTGGGCGCACCTGTGGCGCGCCTGGTATTCCGTGTGAACATGCTGGGCATGCATCCACAACTTGTTTAACCGCAGCAAAGCAAAAGAAAGAACGATACCCTTGAAAGTACCCTTTGTTGATCTGGTTTCTCAGTACGAAGAAATAAAAGACGAAGTCCATCCGGCGCTGGAAAAAGTTATGGCTTCCGCCGGTTTTGTGCTGGGCGCTGCGGTGACAAGTTTTGAGAAAAATTTTGCCGAGTATTGTGAATCCCCGCATTGTGTCGGGGTGGCTTCCGGCGCCGATGCCTTGTTGTTGGCGCTGAAGGCGCTGCATATCGGGCCGGGAGACGAGGTCATTACCGCCGCCAATACCTTCGTGGCGACAGTCAACGCCATTGCCCTGGCGGGCGCGACGCCGGTCCTGGTCGATGTGCGGGAAGAGGACTACAACCTGGACCCGGCCCACCTGGCCAACGCCCTGACCGACAAGACCCGCGCTATTATCCCGGTGCATCTCTATGGCCAAGTGGCCGACATGGACCCAATCCTGGAATTCGCCCGCGCCCATGGCCTGCATGTGGTGGAAGACGCCGCCCAGGCCCACGGCGCTACCTACAAGGGCAAGAAGGCCGGCAGCATGGGGGATGTCGGCTGTTTCAGCTTCTACCCCGGGAAAAACCTCGGCTCCTACGGCGAGGGCGGCGCGATTGTCACACCCCATGCCGATGTCGCCGAGCAGGTGCGGATGTACCGCAACTGTGGGCAGTCCGAGAAGTATGTGCACCCCGTGATTGGCTACAACAGCCGCTTGCAGAGCATGCAGGCCGCCGTGCTGGATGTGAAGCTGCGTCACCTGGAAGACTGGAATACCCGACGCCGTGAAGTGGCCGCGCTCTACACGGAACTACTCGCGGATACCACGCTACAGCTTCCGGCGACAAACCCGGGGAACAGCCATGTCTGGCATCTCTATGTGGTGCAGCACAGCAACCGGGACGCCCTGATGGATGCGTTGAAGGCGGAGGAAGTCTTCTGCGGCATCCATTATCCGATTCCCATCCATGCGCAAGAGGCTTACCAGGGCGTGCGGACGATACCGAACGAATTGCCGGTTACCACGCGCACGGCCCCGCGCATTGTGTCGCTGCCGATTCACCCGAATTTAAGCGACGAACAGGTGCGTTTTGTGGCCGACGCCATCCACCGCTTTGAGGCGTCGCACTAAGCAAGGCGGTTTCGTAAGAAACAGCGCCAAGGCGCCTGTGTTGTAATTGTTGGCCGTCGGATCGGCGTGTGGCAGGGCGCAACGTCCAGCCGCCTGATGGAGGTTTCACCATGTCAATCCAGCCTGTGGCCGGTAACGAAGACCCCAGGGCGCTGGTGCTTTGGACGCGGCGCTATGCCAAAAGTCGCACCATGTCCTTCCTGGTGCAATGGGTCATCATCGTAATCATGGTGTTGCTGATCGGGCTGGCGGCTACCGTGACCAACCGCGCCTATGTCGAGGGCAACGCCCTGCGTTATTGGGCCTCGGTCTCGGCGATGGTGGCCGCCATTCTCGTGCTGGTCTGGTTCAGCACCTCGAATTGGGGTGGGCGTCTGATTTGGCGGGTGACCTCCTGGCTCTACCGGCACGAGGGCTACGTGGCCTATAGTGAAGAACGCCCCCTTTCAACCCGCCGCTGGTGGATGACCGTGCTGGGCGGCGGGCTGGTGGTCTATCATTTGGCCGGGGCCTTGCTCGTGAGTTTTCATTACCTGGAGCTGCGGCACATGCAGCCCTTTTCCGCGCTCTACATGGCGCCTTTCCTCATGTTCATGGTCTATTGGCAGCGACTGGGTTTTTGGGCCTGGATTTGGCCGGTGCTCTATGCCCTGCATGCCGTGTTGTTGCTCAGTGGGGTTGCCTTGCTGCAATTCCAGGGCGAATGGCAGCTTCTCAACATGGTTATCCCCGTCCTGGGCTATGGCCTCATCTCCATCCTGGCGGGCCATCTCTACAGCCGCTTCGCGCTCTACAAGCTCAAAAAATTGGCGCGGGTTGCTGCCGATAGTACGGACGCGGAGCCGGCGAAAGATGATCGCCCATGAGTGAGTTGGACCGCACCATTCATGAGCCCGCGCGTTTACGTATCCTGACAATCCTCTCCGGAATCGACGTGGCGGACTTCAGTTTCCTGTGCAACACCCTTGGCCTCACCAAAGGCAACCTCTCCTCGCACATGGACCGCCTCGAAAAGGCCGGCTATGTCGAGGTGAACAAGACCTTCAACGGCAAGGTGCCGCATACCGAATTCCGTATCTCGACGGAAGGCCGCGACGCCCTGGACGCCTATTGGTCCAGCATCGACGCGATCCGATCCATGGCCCTGCCCGAGGATGACCAGGCGGAAGATCAAGGGCGAAATGGGAAGACGTAGCTTGTGCTTCATTGCTCCGCTGCGACGCGCTACATGCCGCGACCGCTCCGCGGCTTCGGGCGCCTGGATTCCTGCCTGCGGGCGTGACGGGGAGGGGCGGCAATACTTGTCGTATTGTTTTGGTAGTAATACCAGCGCCATACTCATCACAAAAAAACGGGACTTCCGCGTTGGCGGAAATCCCGTTTGGACTACGGTATGGGTGTTGTCAGGCCTGCAATGCGCCCTTAGTTGTCAGCGGTGATAAACAATGCGTAGGGCGGGTTGTTGCCCGTGCCTATGGCGTAAAGGGTATAGACACTGTTGGCTGCAAAGCTGACGTCGTTGACATTGAATATTGGCAAGAGCCCCGTAACGGACTCGCGTACGCGCAGGTTATAGGCGCCGGCATCAATGCTGGCATACCCGCCGCTTTCCAGGAAGCCCACGTCCTCGAAAAGCATGTCGCCCTCATCCGTGCGCAGATCGATGGCGGGGGCGTTGGGCAGCGCATGCACCAGGCGTATGCGCGCCTTGCCTGCCGCAGGCGTCGCGTTGTTGTCTGAGAACAGGACGGTCTGGAGATCATCCGCGAAATCCCCGACCACAACGGTGTAATCCCCGCTACGCGACAGGTTGATGTTCATTTCCACGGCTTCGTCGCTATCGCAGGGGGCGCCGACATTCACCACACGCAGCGTGCGTGTTCCCGGTACGGCAATCTTGTACACAGAGGATTCGCTGTAGTCCAGGTCCGTCACAAATTTGTTGCCGTCCAAGCAGACATCTATGGGAGCCAGATCGGGGCTGGTGTGTACAATTCGCAGTTCGGTGGGTTGCGGTTGCGGACATCCCGCCAACAGTACGACCATGCCCAACATTACAGTCAATATACTTAGTTTTTTCATCAGCTACTTCTCCTATTGTCAGGGGAAAATCCCTGTGTTTTCCGTGTCGCGTCAAATGCGCTTCACCATTCACATAAAATCTACCCGGTTTTTGGAAGTATGTCAAGGCTAGGTGATAAACGGATGGCGTGGCAATTCGCGCATATCATTAAAACTTGCATCGAATTATTGGGTAGGTTAGGATTGGGGTAGGCAAGTAGATAGGCTGTGTTGTGTAATGTTGAAAGCGAGGGAAGGTATGAATTTTAAGGACAAGCATTTTCAGATTATGTTGCTTGTTGCGATCTTGCCCCTGATTTTGATGTCCATCGCCTACTGGATTACCCTGCTCCGCTGAGTGCAACCCAGGGGGTAAGGCGCGTTGCGTAAGTGGTAAAAGTGCGCCAGGTGCGTGCCTGGCTGGCTTGCGAGGTCCGTGTCGGCGGCAATTTGCCGGTTTGTTTTGTTTTCAGGGGGATTAACTTGCAATTTATAGCCTTTGAAAGCGATACTTTATCATTGACAAATGGGGTAGATGGTGGCAATATGTCCATCATGGTGCATAGATTTATCGTCATTGACCAATCGTCAACCACCAGTATTACGGGCCGGGGAGCCCAAACCGATGCTATGCGGATTTGGGTGTTGGCGTACTAAGGGAGTGGAATTCATGCGTCCAATTCAGCGTATTGGGTATTTGATGGCAGTGCCGGTGTTGGCGCTGCTGGCTTTTTCCGGGTGTTTTGGTGACTTGGGGGTCACGTTGCTGGTTTCCCCGGAGACCCTGGATTTTGGAAGATTTGAGGAAGAAGCCCTGCTGCGCGTCAGCAAGAATGCCTCATCGACAAACATGGGACCGGTACAGGTCAGTTCCAATGTCCCGTGGATTATCCCGGAACGTTGTGTGGACGGCACCTTTGATTGCTACAGTTTTGGCCCCAGGGACCATATCGAAATCCCGGTGCGTCTGGACCGTGGCAAAATGGCGTTGGGAGAGAATAAAGGCGCGTTGATTCTCAATGCGCGTGGGGCGTCTATCAAGCGCCTGGACGTAAAGGCCGAAAAAATCCTGAACGCCTCCTTCAGCGCCGACCAGCGCCGCATCGATGTCAATGGCCAGGTGAATTTCACCAACAGCATTGAATCGACCCCGGCCGCCGGCGAAGTAACGGGTTACTTGTGGAACTTCGGTGATGGCTCCAGCAGCACGAATCCGAATCCGACAAAGACCTACACCGAGCCCGGCTATTACACGGTTTCCCTGATGGTCGAGACGGAGTCGGCCTCCGACACCCACACCCGCACGGCCTTCGTGGTCGTAGGCGATGCGCCGCCACGCACGGTGGACTTTACCGCCGACCGCACCATCCTCTACGCCGGCCAGAGCGTGCAGTTCACGGACCTCTCCGAGGCAATCGACGGCGCGCCGATAGAAAGCTGGCACTGGGACTTCGGCTTTGGCGCCACCAGCACCCAGCAGCACCCGCGGCAGCAGTTCTCTACGCCGGGCGCTTTTGATGTTACCCTGACAGTGACCACCGCGTACACCGAGCGTTCTGTCACCAAGGAAAAGTTCATTCTGGTGCAGGATCGTATCCCGCCGCAGGCGGACTTCCTGATCGAAGATCCGGTTGCCTTTATTGGCGATGAGGTGCAGTTCACCGATCTCTCCTTTATCGGCAACAACCAGGTGGCGCAACGCCTCTGGCGTTTTGGCGATGGCACGACGAGTACCGCCGCCAATCCGACGCACATCTACCGTGAGGCGGGCACTTTCCAAGTGACGCTCACCATTGCCACGCCGTTTGGCAGCAGCACAGCCACGCAAAGCATCGAGGTGCGTCATAAGCCGCCGACGGCGGACTTTGAAGCCAGCATCACCACCCCGGCCACAGGCCAGACCGTCCAGTTCACGGACCTCTCCCTACCGGGCTCCTCGCCCATCTCCAACTGGTTCTGGAGTTTCGGCGATGGCAATACCAGCACGGAACGGGAGCCGTCGCACAGCTATGCGAACCCGGGCACGTACACGGTGTCGCTGCGCGTCTTCAATCAGAATCCGCAAAACAACACCGATATTGAGGTGAAGTTCAACTACATCCGCGTCTTCGCGCCGCCGTCTCCGGATTTCACAATTGAGCTGCCGGAAATTCCAGGACGTGATTCCGAGGATCATGCGAGCATTCTGACGACGGATTCCGTGCAATTCATCAACCAGACCGCACCGGGCACCGAAGCGGACATCGACTATACCTGGAGTTTCCTCGGCGATCCGGACGTGGTCCAGAGTGAAGCGGAGAACCCGACCTATACCTTCGCCGAGCCGGGGCAATACCGTGTCTACCAGACGGCGACTACGGCAACCCAGTCAGCGACGACGTCGCGTGTCTTCACGGTGAATCGTCCGCCGGTCCCGAACTTTACCGCGACCCCACGGAACACCTTTGACGGCGTCCCGATTACATTTGATAATCAGACCAGCACGCCCGTCGGCCACACGGGCGAACGCCCGATCACGGCGACGGGATGGGACTTCGGCGACGGCAATGACTCCTTCGATTTCAGCCCGACGCACACGTATGAGACGCCGGGCAGCTATGATGTGTCCTTGACCGTGGAATTCAATCATTCCGGCACGGGCCGCACATTGACCTTTA
>SKJD01000208.1 GCA_007116095.1 Candidatus Hydrogenedentota bacterium | reverse complement strand
TTCCAAGCCACTGGAGGCGCCATAGGGACAGGGCAATTTCGTGCCGCTGAAGCCGCATTCCAGGTGCCAGTCAGTGTCATAACCGGTGGCGTAGCAGGGCATCGTGTCGTGTGAGGGTCCGCCCAGCAACGCATAGACCGGCAGTTCAAGCAGCTTGCCTTTGAGGTCCCAGAGCGCCAGGTCCACCGCACTGATTGCGTAGCTTGCCAGCCCCCAGGCGCCATAGGGCGCGACCATGCGGTACATCATGTCCCAAAGGTATTCGGTCGCCATCACCTCGCGCCCCGTGAGATGTCCGGCAAAGTGATCGTTAATGATGGACGTGACCACGGGGCCATTATCGGTAATGCCCAGGCCCCAGGTCCCGTCCTCCGCGGTCACCACACAAGCCACACGCTGCCATTTGGTTGTCCACAGGCTCCGGTGCGGTTTGTACTCCGGAAAGCGCGACATTGGATTGGCCACCTCAGCCCCATCAACCCAGGAGGACCGGCGAGGCTGGGTTTTCATCGGCTTTGGCGGCACGGTAATGGTAAACGCTTCAATCGACTTGATTTTCATACCGGGAACCCCTTTCTCGCGGGCACGCACCCAAAAATCATATTGTGGGTGTTAAATACGACGCGCTATCTTTCTATACCCTACAAATCTTCCGGCGGGTCAAAGCGGACATTCTTCGACTCCAGGCTTTTGAGTAAGCCGGGCTTGTCCACCGCCTTATTCCAGGCTTCCGTAGGCTCCACGATTTCTTCGGCAACCAGACGCGCCAACTCTTCATTGAGCAGGGTCATCCCCTCCTTCTTGGCGGTTTGCATGATGCTCATGATCTGGGTGATCTTCGCTTCGCGTATTAACGCGGATACCGCCGAGGTCACCACCAACACCTCCAGCGCAGCCACACGTCCCCCACCTTTCTTCTTGAGCAGGTTCTGGGCGACCACCCCCTTGAGGGCCGAGGCGAGCATGGTGCGAATCTGGGCTTGTTGGTCTGCGGGAAATTGATCGATGAGACGGTCGACGGTGGAGATGGCGGTGGTCGTATGTAGGGTGCCAAAGACCAGATGGCCGGTTTCCGCGGTCTCTATGGCGATATGCGTGGTTTCCAGATCACGCATCTCGCCCACCAATACAATGTCCGGGTCCTCGCGCAACGCAGCCCGCAACGCCGTTTGGAAGCCGTTGGTATGGGTAAAAATTTCTCGTTGGTTTATCAGGCACCGATGGTTCTGGTGCACAAATTCAATCGGATCTTCGATGGTGAGGATGTGATCATTACGGGACTTGTTGATAAAGTCGATCATCGCCGCCAGGGTCGTGGATTTGCCACTCCCCGTAGGCCCGGTCACCAGCACCAAGCCCTTATTGAGCTGACAAAACTTCTTGAGGGTAGACGGCAACTTCAGTTGCTCGAAAGTCAGTACTTCCGAAGGAATCAGACGAAATACGCCGCCCACGCCTTTATTGTCACGAAACAGATTACAGCGAAAGCGCCCATAGCCTTCCAGCTCATAGGCAAAGTCGGTATCGTTGCAGCGATTGAAATCTTCCATGTTCCTTTCCGGCGTGATCTCAAAGAGTAACTCCTCCGCTTTTTCAGGAGTAATTTCCTCTGCGCTGCGCAGCGGTACGATGGAACCATCCTTACGAAACATCGGCTTACAGCCCGTGGACAGGTGCAAGTCCGAGGTCCCGTGCTCCACCATCATCTTGAAGTAGTAATCAATTCCTGCCATATTCTACCGGTGCTCCTCTCCCCCCTGTTAGGAATTCTCGTATTCCATAACGGCTTCGTTTTTGAATTCCAACTTAATGCCTGCCTGCTTAAACATGGCCTCAGACTCCGCCCCGGCATGGTAGCGCTTTTCGCAGACCACGCGACTGATACCACAATTGATGATGAGCATGGCGCAGACCCGGCAAGGCGTCATCCGACAATACAGGGTCGCGCCCTGAATACTCACGCCATTCCGTGCGGCCTGGCAGATGGCGTTCTGTTCGGCGTGTACGGTCCGCACACAGTGTTCCGTCACTGTGCCATCTTCATGCATCATCTTCTTCATCTGGTGCCCCACATCATCACAATGGGGAAAATTCACCGGCGACCCAACATAGCCCGTCACCAACAGTTGTTTGTCCCGGGCGATGACACAACCGCTGCGCCCCCGATTGCAGGTCGCACGCTTGGCAATGGTATTCGCCACCTCCATAAAATAATCGTCCCAGGAGGGACGTTGATACTCCGCACTCATTGCGCCATTCTCCCTGACATGTGCTGGACCGTTTGGGTTATATTGCTATCAAATATCCACTTCATCGCAGGATTGCCGCTTAGTGTCAGAACGGTTCATGCAGGCGATGTACGGGACCACAGGTGAGGATCGCCGCCCCATGGGCGTGGCGATGCACCACAAGCCGGTCTCCGGCTTGCAGATTGCTGTACTGCTGGGAACTGTCGAAGGCCAACACGGCAGGACCCCGGACGATTTCAATGCATACTTCGGCGTTTTCCGGCAAGATAAGGTGCGAGGTGTGTTCGGTTGTGGATTTGAAAGCTACCCCGATGCCCTGTGTAAAGATACCCCGGGTAATCTGCCGGAAATAGGCTGTGCTCCCGAAGGGGGTGCAGATCACAAAGCCATCGCCCAGGATTTCCAGGTTGTCCTCATAGGGATAGCCGTCAATGTGCAAGCGGTAACGCACCGCGCTGTTGATGCGCCCCATGTGTACATTGAATTCATTCAACGCCACCAGAGGCTTAGCGCTGGATACGCCCTTCTCCCGTTGGATATAGCCTTCCAGTTTGGTATAGACATTGTGCCGCAAGGTGCCTGCAGCCAGCTTGGCAATCACCTGTTCCGGGGGATGTGGAATACAGCGATGCCCTCGGTGACTGTTGAGAATAGGGATTTTCGGCAAACCCGGCCAGCGCAATTCCGCCGCCAGTAGCGTACCGTCGCCACCATAACAGACGATAACATCCGGTTGCTCTTCCACCAGGTAGAGGTTCGGGTGTTGCGTCAGTAAGGGTTCCAGCTTGTCCGCCTCCCGTCCGAAGAGCAGGACCTTTACCGGTTGACGAGTCCCCGGCGCGCCTTGTATAGCCGGCGCCGCCTCCAGGGGAGCATGCGCGGCGTTCTGTTCTTTGTTGTGCAAATTCATAGAACTGTCTGTTTGCCCTGGTGCGGCTTGCATGAATTACGCCTCTTGCAGGCCAGCACGCGCTTTCTATAGGTTTTACGTATAAATGAATCCAACATGTCGCATATATCGACATCAGCAAACAGGGGCAATGCGCCGTGCCTCCGCACAGTCCCATTGCCCCTGTAAACAATTTACTCGTAGTCCAACACCGCCATGATGTTCCGGGCTATGGGGTCCGGCAAGATCATCATGCCACCATACATCCCGGTCGTGCTGTTGTGGGTATCGGGATAACATCCGTCAAAAGCGCCGTTCTTATATTCTTCCAGCGTCTCCGGCAGATTATGCGGCCGCCAGTCGTTCCGGGTGTGGTCGCTAATCCACCGTACGGCTGCCGCCGTAATGCCTTCATGATAGCGCCGCCAGTCGACTTCCGGGTCTATCTCATTCCAGTGTATCCCCCGGTCAGCCGATGACGCAAACACAGCCAGCACTTCCCACTGCACATGGTCCCGCACCCAGTTGGCGAAGTACCAGTCGCTGCTGGTCAGGCAAGGCTTGGTGTTGTAAATCATGGAAATGTCATCCGGTTCCCAGAGGTGGGTAAAGGGCAAGACCGAACGAATCCAATATATCGCCTTGTCGCGATAGCGCTCATCACCCAACAGCTCGTAGCCTCGGTAATAGGCGATGGCCGCATGGCCCGCCGCCAAGAGGTTGGGCGCATGGAGCGGCGTTTCCCAGAAGTCGCCTGCCTCGGGCCGGGTCATCGGCATACAGAATTCCAGGGACTTCTTTGCAGCATCCAGGTATGCCTGATTTCCGGTTTGCTCGCCAATATCCAGCAATTGCGTCGCCGGTAGCATGGTAATGTCCAGCGCGGTGTCATGCGCCAGGCCCATCGGCTCTATGAAAGCACGGGCAATTACAAAGTCATCCTTGCGATAATGCCGACCGTCCGGCTCGAAGAGGAAGGCGCCGTTCTCCTGCTGAATCTCCAACAAGGATTGACCCTGTCGTTCCAGCGCCTCTAAATCAGGTCCGTCATTCGAGGGCTGCCCGATCTGTTCATAGCACCAGGTCACCTTCTCCGCCAATTCCTCGGCCAAAGGCGTACCACCGTACTCTTCCAGGTAGCGTGTTAGAAATTGCGGGGGTCGAGGACTGATCTGGTTGCGTTGTGGAATACCGAAGCCCTGTCCTTCGTGCCAGAGGTTCGTGTTGTAGGCTTCCGCAATACGGTCCAGCGCTTCCCGGAACGGCCAACGTAGCTCCGCTTCCGGCATGCCATGGGCATTTACCCAGTCCACCACGCCCTGGAGGCTGTTGCCTTCGCTCAGGCGTATCTCTGCATCAAAGTCCACCCGCTGATCCAGGTGCAGCAACAAAGGCGACTCGGCGTAGACCTGGTTCTCATGGCCTTCTACCGAGGCGTCCGGAACCATCAGGCCCATCAGGGTGTTGTTAAGCCGGTCGACAAAGTTCGGGCTGGCAAAGACTGGCTGGGGACGATGCGCCCGGTAATTGAACCAGCGGGTGGCGTCTTGCTTCGGGTCCCAGGACAGCGTAATCGCGGTTCCTTCATGGCTCAAGGTCATCATGGGAATCGCGACTTTGTTCGGATGCGGCACAACACGCTCGGCCCACGGATCCTTAAAAAAGTCTGTCCCGCTGGACCACTCCTCATCGATCACCCATTCCACACCGGGGAAAATGGCGTCGTCCTTGGCCGTGCCGAAGGAATCCTGGCCAACCCGCAGCCACGGACCCCGAATATACCGGGCATAGAAATCACCGGTGGATCGGTAGCGGCAGGTCATGGTGATTAGTGCTTCGTCAGGCGCCAATGTCAAGGTGACTTCCCCGACCAGGACGGGTTGCTCAAAGGGGTAACGCATCCATTCTTCAAAAGAGGAGCCATTCAGCTTATCCTGTGCCACCACCGACGCAACCTGAAAAATCAGGCGCTCGCCGAAGGGGCCTTCCTCGCGGGCATACTCCGTGGTTTCCAGGCGCATGGGGATGTCCTGATCCCGCAGCATGACCTCGCCAAGGTGGTCCAGCACGGCCATCAGCTTGCCGTCCGGGGTGTAGATTTCCCCCCAGCCCCAGCCGCCGATTCGCTTAAAGATCGCGAGTTTCACATGATCATTCTCCAGCACCACCGAATCCCCGGTAAAACTGGCGCGCATATATTTCGGCATTAATCCTTCTCCTTCTACCAGCATCGGGGCATCCGGCCGTCCCGGGCCCAGCACGCGCTCCCCGCCCTGGGCCTGCGCGACCTCCGGCAGTGAAGACCGGGCATCCCCGGATTCAGCGAATGCCCCGACAATAGCCAGCCCCCACAACAGGACCATACACATCGCAAAACGCAGCAAAGCGCCATTCATTTTTCAATCCTCCCGAGTTCAGGCGTCCCGGTCGGCATGGCCGGGGCGACAATCCCATACATCCCGATACTATACGCCCTGCCCCGAGCCCATTGCACCAAAACAAGGAGTAATCGTCAAAAAGCAGCCGGATGTCTACCCCCAAGCCCGACACGTCATCAACTTAACGACTGACCCGGCCAGAGGCGTCGCCGCCCATGAGTTTCTCGACTTCAGCCACCGTGACGAGGTTGAAGTCGCCATGAATGCTGTGCTTCAAGCAGGAGGCAGCCACGGCAAAGTTCAGCGCCTGCTGGGGATCGTCGTAGCTGTTCAGTCCGTAAATCAGGCCGCCCATAAAGCTGTCGCCGCCGCCGACACGGTCCACGATGGGCGTAATGTCATAGATCGGGGAGACATAGGTCTGCTTGCCATCACGCAGCATTGCGCCCCAGGTGTTGTGGCTGGCAGAAATCGAACCGCGCAGGGTGATGGCCACCTGCTTTAGGCTCGGAAAACGTTCCATAAGGGTATCGCAGACGCTGTTGTAGGCTTCGGCGTTCACCTTGCCGGCGGTCACATCCACATCCGACGCATGGATACCGAAGACCTTGGCCGCGTCTTCCTCGTTCCCGATGGCGACATCGCAGCCTGCCACAAGTTCCGGCATGACTTCATGCGCCGCTTTCCCCCACTTCCAGAGCTTGGCGCGGTAATTCAGATCACAGGACACCGTCACGCCCGCCGCCCTGGCGGCTTCGATGGCCTCCTTACAACAGGCGGCGGCTTCTTCGGAAATGGCGGGGGTGATACCGGTCCAGTGAAACCAGTCGGCG
>SKJD01000106.1 GCA_007116095.1 Candidatus Hydrogenedentota bacterium | reverse complement strand
TCCTGGTGATGCAGAGCACCGGCGGGGACCCCTTCATGCACCAAAACCAAAACATACCGGCCGCAGAAGGCCCCTTGCAATTCCGCTACCGCGTGCGCTCGGACAGCGACGGCGAAGGCATGTTCTTCTGGGGCACGGAGAACCATCCACACTTCGGGCCGCAGCAACGCCTGGAATTCGAGATGCACCACGACGAGGCCTGGCATGAATACGTCGTGCCCTTCGAGGCCGATTCACCGCTGACTTCTATCCGAATCGATCCCAGCACCGCCCGGGGCCGCATCGAGATCGACTGGGTGCGCATCGAAGACGCCGACGGGGAAGTCCTCCAGGAGTGGAACTTCGCGGATTAATCCGTTGTAAGCATAGAGTAACCAGGCCATTTAACCATTGAGTATATTGGGGCGTCTGTGCATGGTGCGCTGACGCCCCATCGATTTTTACGCAATTTTTATAACCCACCAGGGTGGTAATACACCCTCATGCAAAGCAGGAAGTAGAGGAAGTCGATATGAAGCGGCGGGATTTTCTAAAGACGGGGGCGCTTGCGGCAGGCGGCTGTTTCTTTGTGGGCGGCGGCGTGGGTGCTGTGGCGCCTGGGGACGCGACCATGGAGCCGCTGGCCATACGGCAATGCTATACGGAGTACCTGGAAAATCCGGTGGCCATTGAAGCCGCGCAGCCGCGTCTCTCCTGGCGGATGGCGGTGGAGGCGCCCCATCGGCGTAGCATTGTCCAGCGAGCCTATCAGGTGCTGGTGGCCAGCAGTGCAGCGCTCCTCCAGCAAGAGGAAGGGGATTTATGGGACAGCGGCAAAGTGCGATCCCCGCAGTCGATTCATGTGCGCTATGCCGGCAAGGCGCTGCTCAGCCGGCAACCAGCGTTCTGGAAAGTGCGCGTGTGGGACCAGGATGATCAGGTTTCGCCGTGGTCGCAGGTCGCTTCGTGGCGGATGGGCCTGCTGGAGTCAACGGACTGGGACGGGGCCGAATGGATTGCCCTGGCGGAGGACACCCGGAACTCCCCGCACAGCAAACGCCCCTTCCAGACCAGCGGTGCGAACCGGGCCATGGAGGAGCCCGTAATGCGGGAGGCCTTCGCCAGTCCCCTGATGCGCAATACCTTTTCCGTGGAGAAGCCAATTCGGACGGCCATCTTTTATGTGTGTGGCCTGGGCTATTCGGAACTGTATCTCAACGGACAGAAAATTGGCGATCATGTCCTGGACCCCGGCCAGACCACCTATGATGTCGAAGCGATGTATGTCGCCCATGATGTAAGCGATGCCCTGAACGCGGGCGAAAACGCCGTTGGGCTGTGGCTGGGGAATGGATTTTACGGCCAAAATATGGCTTTTAATCCGGGGCTGGCCTACGGGAAACCGCGTGTGCTGGCCAAGTTGTTTGTGGAGTACGATGACGGCAGCGTAGAGACCCTGGCGACCGGCGACGACTGGAAAGCCGCGCCCAGTCCGGTCGTCTTTGACAATGTATACGCGGGCGAGAGCTACGATGCCCGGCGGGAAACGCCTGGCTGGAACAAACCGGACTTTGACGATGCAGACTGGCAAACGGCGGCGGTGGTGGATTCGCCTACGGACCGGCTGCGGCCCCAGCTCATACCACCAATCCGGGCGACCAAGGTCTTGCCGCCGGTCGAGATCATTGATGCGGGGGAGGGCAAATGGATTGTCGATTTGGGACAGAATATCGCGGGATGGCTGCGGCTTAGCGTCGATGAAGCCCCCGGCACCGCAATTCACACGCTCTCCGGCGAACATCTCATGCCGGACCGTAAAAGCGTCAATACCGCCTCCACGGGCCATTTTGCGACAGGCGTCAAGCAGGAGCTGACCTATGTGTGTAAAGGCGGCCCGGAACAGTGGGAGCCGCGCTTCACCTACCATGGCTTCCGCTATGCCGAGATAGACGGCCTGACTTCGCCTCCTACCCCGGAGGCTGTCCAGGGCGTGCTGGTGCATAGCGACGTGCCGCGCCGGGGCTATTTTGCCTCGTCGGATGCGCTGCTGAACCAGATGTATGAAGTATCGCTTTGGACCATTGTCGATAACCTGCACTCGATTGCCGAGGACTGTCCCCATCGCGAGAAGTGTGGTTGGCTGGGGGATGTGCATTGTTTGGCCGAGACCAGCATATTCAACTTCGACATGGCGCAGTTCTTCATCAAGTACATGTACGATATCGAAAGCGTATTTGGTCGAGGCGGGCGGACCTATAAAGGCGAACCCGCAACACCCGGTATTCCCGCCAATGTGGCGCCCGGTAAACGTTTGCCCCATGAAGCACGTGTGGACTGGGGCGCGTGCATGATCTTGCTGCCGTGGTACTTGTACGTCTATTACGGCGAGGAAGATATAATAGAACATTTCTGGCCCGACATGAAGGGTTTTATCCGTTACGCGGAACGTTACCAGAATGACGAAGGGATTGTGGAGAATGGCTTCGGCGACTGGTGTCCGCCTCGATGGGATCGACAGACCAACCCCGATGCCATGGAGTGTCCGCCGTATTTGTCGTCTACCGCGATCTTCTACCAGATGCTAGCGATCATGGAGAAACTGGCCACGCTGCGGGAGGAATCGGAGTACCGTGACTGGTGCCGGGAGAAGGCGGCGTCGGTAAAGACGGCCTTCAATTCGGTTTACCTGGAAGAAATTGAAGGCGAAGACGCCCTGACCTACGGCAGCCAAACCGCCAACGCCATGGCCTTGCGCTACGGATTGGTCCCCGAAGATAAGAAAGCCCGCGTCCTCAAGGGCCTGGTGTGGGATATCAACGTCCGGCATGGCGGGCATCATGCCTGCGGCGTGCATGGGCTGAAGGAGTTGTTCACCGTACTCTGTGACGCCGGGCTGGACGATTTGGCGTACAAGGTCTTAACCAACCCCGAATTTCCAAGCCATGCCTATATTCTGGCGCACGATCTCACGACTTGGCCCGAACGCCAGCAAGTCCTGCCGGAACCGGGCTCCGATGAACCCTTCAATGATCGTTCCTATAACCATCCGTTCCACAGTGGCTTTGCCAAGTTTTTCCATGAGTGCATTGGTGGTATTCGCCCGGATGAAAGCGGCCCCGGCTTTGGCCACGTCACCATGCGGCCCGCCATGCTCCAGCGGCTTTCGTGGGTTGAGGCGAGCCACCAAACCCTCTATGGCGAAATCCATAGCCGCTGGGAACACAGCACGGACGGCTTTGCCTGGGCGATCGACATCCCCTGCAATACCACGGCAACCGTGTATATTCCCGTCGCCTCCCCGGAAGCTGTACAGGAAGGTGCGCAGCCGCTACGCGACCGGGAAGATATCCAGGTGCTGGGCACGGAAGACGGCTTTGTGAAATGCCAGATAGGGTCCGGAAAATATCATTTTGCGACTGTATAGATACGCATCTCGCCTCCAAGTTGTACTTGGGGGCGGGATATGTTTTTTCCGACCGTCTTACAGAATCAGCATCGTGTCGCCGTAGGAGTAGAAGCGAAATTCCTGTTTGATGGCGTGGTGGTAGGCATCCATCAGCAGATCGCGTCCGGCGAAGGCGCAGACCAGCGCCAGGAGGCTCGAGCGGGGGAGGTGGAAGTTGGTCTGGAGCATGTCCACGCCCTTGAATTCATAGGGTGGGTAGATGTAGGTATCGGTAACCCCGCTGCCGGGCACAAAGCGTCCGTCCTGATGCTGGGTTTCCAGTACCCGGGTTGCGGTCGTGCCCACGGCGAGAATCTTGCCGCCAGCCTGTCGCGTGGCGTTGAGCTGCGCCGCTGTGGCCTCGGGGAAGTCGAATTCCTCCGCTTCCACGTGGTGCTCGGCGAGTTGCGCCGCCGTGATGGGCTTGAAGGTGCCGTAGCCGACATGCAGGGTCAGCCGGGTATGCGCTATGCCCTCGGCGCTCAGTTGTTCCAGCAGCGCTGGGGTGTAATGGAGTCCGGCGGTTGGAGCCGCTACGGCCCCGGGCTTCTCCGCAAAGACCGTCTGATAACGGCGTAAGTCGCTGTCCTCCTGGATATCCCGGTGGATATAGGGTGGCAAGGGAATCTCGCCGATTGATTCCAGCACCTGCAAGACGTCCGGCCTGGAGAAATGCACCCGACGGCGCCCCTCGGGCAGCACCTCGCCGACCTCCACGCTGATGTCGCCCGCGAGGTTCACCGTTGTGCCGGGACGAACCCGGGCGGAAGGACGCACCAGGGAAGTCCAAATTCCTGGCTGCTCTTCCTTGAGCAGAAACAGCTCGACCTGCCCGCCGGTGGACTTGCGGCCATGCAGCCGCGCCCGGATGACCTGGGTGTCGTTCAAAACAACGCAGTCGCCGGCGCGTAGAAAGCGGGGGAGCTCCCGGAAGCTGCTTTCTTCAAAACTACCTCGCTGACGATCCACCACCAGCAGCCGGGCGGCGTCGCGTTCCGGGCAGGGCTGCTGCGCAATCAACGGTTCCGGCAAGTGGTAGTCCAGGTCGCTTACTTCCATGATGGGCCTTGCAGGGGTTTGAGGGGCATGGGCGCAGGATTCACGGGATGATTTCCAATTTGGGGGAGAGGGGTTCGGGTTCATAGGAGGCAATATAAGACAGGGCCGCTTCCGGGCTGTCCACGGTATGGAACAGTTCGCGGTGTTCCCGCTTGATAAAGTCCTCTTCCACGAGGTGGTCGATAAAAGCGATGAACGCATCGTAAGCGCCCTTGATGTTCAGTAACACCAGGGGCTTTTGTGTGTAGAAGAGTTGACGCAGCACCACAATCTCCAGCATCTCTTCCAGGGTGCCATAGCCACCCGGCAAGACGATGAAGGCGTCCGCACGCTCTTCCATCCAGGCCTTACGCTCCCGCATGGTGTCGGTCACAATCAGTTCGTCGGTGTCGGGATATACAATGCCGGGTTTGTTCAGGCGTTCTGGCACGACACCGATGACCCGCCCGTTGTATTCATGCACCGCACGCGCCACCGCGCCCATCAGGCCGATGCCGCCTGCGCCGTAGACGAGGGTATGTCCCGCCTGTCCGATGAGCCGGCCCAAATTGGCGGCCTGCGCATGGTATTCCGGGGCCAGTTTAACGCTGGACGCAGCGTAGACACAGATATATTGTTTATACTCCGATTTCGTCGTCATCCCCTATTCCTGTGCGTTGCTTTGCTGCTCAGGCCCGTTCCAGGCGGCAGACGGTTTCTACATGCGGGGTGTATGGAAAGAGATCCAATACCGCCAGGTTGACGGGTTGCCATCCCCCCGTGCTGAAGGTCTTCAGGTCCCGCGCCAGTGTCGCCGGATCGCAGGAGACATAGACCAGCGCGCGCGCCTTGGACGCAGCGAGATCTCCGGCCAGGCTCTTGGCGCCGGTGCGGGGTGGGTCCAGCAGGATCGTGTCCCAGTGGCCATCCTGAATCTGCTGGCGCATCCGGCTCTCATTCCCGGTGACATAGGCGCCCTTGCGCCGGGCATACGCCGCCTTGATCGCTTCTTTTTGGTGATCGATGCCCAGGACTTCCACGCTCTCCGGCAGGGTCAGGCTCAGGTTGCCGTTGCCGCAGTAAAGGTCCAGTACGGAGACCGGCTGTTGCAGGTATTCCGTGACCTTGGCCGTCAACAGCCGGTTCAACAACAAACTGGACTGGCTGAACGTACCATTCACCACCGGGACGCCGTCCCAGAGGAAGCGTGCGCGGCCCGGTCGGCCTTTGGGCGTCGGGCCTTTGGTCTCGGCTGCCGAATCGGTCAGGGGGAAGCGATCGCGCAGTTTCCTGCGGTGGTAGGCCGTCCACACCAGTACTTCGTCCCCTTCCGGATTCACGGTTACCGTCACGTTGCCCTTGATGCCGGTTTCGCGCAGGAGCTTCAGGGCATCATTTAGTTTCGGGTGGCACAGCGGGCAATACCCCTCGCCCTCGATTTCGTGGGTGCCCGGCGCAAAAAAGCCCAGGTGCTTGCCGTCCCCGTGGTATATGGCGCGGGTGCGGTAGCCTTCGCGCAATTCCGGAGCCTCCACCCATTCTGGCTCCAGCTCCAGGCCTGCGATGCGCGTCAGGCAGTCGGTGACAATGCGCTGTTTCCATTCCGCCTGCGCCGGGTAGGCAAAGTGCCCCCAGGTGCAGCAGCCACAGCGACCATGCTGCGGGCAAACGGGCTCCTGACGGTGTGGCGACGGCGTTTCCACGGACGCGACATCCCCCCAGAGGGCTTTGCTGCCGGCCTTGTGTACACGCACCTCTACGACGTCCCCGGGCAGGGCGCCCGCGACGAAACATACCTGGCCGTCACTGCGGCCGATGCCTTCGCCGCCATGGGCCATGCCGGTGATTTCTATATGGTTTAACGTCTTGTTCTGCAAATGACTTCTTTCT
>SKJD01000065.1 GCA_007116095.1 Candidatus Hydrogenedentota bacterium | reverse complement strand
GCGATCCGGCTGGTGCATGAGGAACTGCTGGTGCAGTTGGCGGCGGGGGTCTCCCGAGATGTGGTGGCGCAGTTGCGCAGTGCGACGGTATACCTGGAACCGAGCCCGGAAAATTTGGCCATGCTGGATTTGGGCCAGGACACCCCGGATGTCGTGGGAATGCGTGTGGAACATGCCGATGGCCGAAGTCTGGGCAAGGTGACGGAGCTGCTGGAGACCCCGGCGCATCCCATCCTCTGCATCAAGGCTTCGGATGGACGCCAGTGGATGCTGCCCTGTATAGACGTTGCGGTGCTGGCGATTGACGAAGCAGCGCAGGTGATTACGGTGGTGGATGACATCACCCCGTTTGCCCTGGCTTCGGATGCCTCCGATTGATGCCCTGACCACGACCCTGGATTGCGTACGCAAGCATGCGAATTGACATTCTAAGCATATTCCCGGAGATGATACGCGATGCGGTGGGGGTGGGACTCCTGGGCAAAGCCCTGGAGAACGGGTTGCTGGATGTGCACGCGCACGATATCCGCGACTTCGCGACGGGCCGGCATCGCTCGGTGGACGATACCCCCTATGGGGGCGGCGCCGGGATGCTGATGCAGTGCGGGCCGATATTCGACGCTGTGGAAAGCCTGCGTCCCGTGAATTCGCTACGACGTATCGTCTTGTTAAGCCCCCGGGGCAAGCGTCTGGACCAGGCGATGGTGCGGGACTTTGCCGCGGAGCCGGACCTGGTCCTGCTCTGTGCGCGATACGAAGGCGTGGACGAGCGGGTCTCCGAGGCGCTCGTTACCGACGAGGTCTCTATCGGAGATTATGTGTTGAGCGGTGGCGAACTGCCGGCCCTGGTATTGGTCGAGGCGATCAGCCGGATGCTACCGGGCGTCATCGGCGACTGGGAATCGGTGGAGACCGACTCGTTTTATGAGGGCCTCCTGGGGCCGCCCCAGTATACCCGGCCCGAGACCTTTCGCGGTCGCACCGTGCCTGAAATAGTGAGAAGTGGAAATCATGCGGCGATACGTCGTTGGAAACGTAAAGAAGCGTTGCGGACTACCCTATTAAGACGTCCCGACCTGCTGGAAACGACCGCGCGCCGCCATTTGAATAACGAAGATTACAACATGCTCGCCGAAATCGAATCAGAAATGCCGATCGGGGAGAAGGAGAACCAACCGTGAACGCAGTAGCAGAATTCAGCCAGAGATTCCTGAAAGCATCGGAAAAAATTCCGAAATTTAATATCGGGGACACCGTGCGCGTCTCGTTTCGCATTGTGGAAGGCGAAAAAGAACGTATTCAGGTGTATGAAGGCGTCGTAATTGGCCGCAAGGGCGGGGAATCCCCCAACGGGACCTTCACCGTGCGCCGCGTGGCCTTCAACGAAGGCGTCGAGCGCGTCTTCCCGCTGCACTCTCCCCGGATCGAAAAAGTAGACGTGGTCCGCGAAGGTTCCGTCCGCCGCGCCAAGCTCTACTACCTGCGCGATCGCATCGGTAAGGCCGCCCGCGTCAAGGCGAAGATGCGTTCCTAAGCCCCCCAAAAAGCTCCAGCCAATTTTAGACACACACAGGGACCACCCAAATTGCCGGGTTGATCCCTGTTTTTTGTGGACGTTGTGGATAGTGGGCAGGGTTGTAGGGGCGTCCCCCCGTGGGCGCCCAAGGGGCAGCGTCATGATTTGGTGAGCTTGTTGGCATGCACAGAACACCTTCGTGCAATTGCACGAAGGGAGCGAAGCGAGCTTCGCTACTCCGGTATGCATGAAATTGGAGTCGCAAAGCTTGCTTTGCGCCCTTTGTGCTTGCGCAAAGGGATTGGGCATTGGGCTGACCGTTTCCATTCGTGCTGTCGCACGAAGGACGCAAACTAAAGTTTGCTACTCCAAATAACGACCAAGCCGCTTACTTCGCGACGAGGTTCACCAGCTTGCCGGGGACATAAATTTCCTTGACCAGGTTTTTGCCGTCCAAGAATTGCTGCACGTGGTCTTCGGCCTTGGCTGCTTCGAGGATCGCGGCTTTGTCGGCGTCCTTGGGTACGGTAATGCGGCCACGCAGCTTGCCGTTTACCTGCACGGGAATCTCGATGCTGTCTTCGACAAGCAGGGCCTCGTCCCATTCGGGCCAAGGCGCATAGGCCAGGCTTTCGCCATGCCCCAGGCGCGCCCAGAGTTCTTCGGCGATGTGCGGGGCGAAGGGCGCCAGCAGCAGCACGAAGCGCTCCATGACGCTGTTATCAATCTGCTGCGCTTTGGAAGCGGCGTTGACGAACTCCATCATCCGCGCGATGGCGGTATTGAAGAGCAGGCCGTCCAGGTCGCTCGTCACAGCCTTGATGGTCTTGTGCAGCACCTTCTCCATGGCCACATCGCCGCCGGAGGCGACGATCTTCGGGTGCATGCCGCCGTCTTCGGTGACAAACATCGCCCAGACGCGCTTGAGGAAGCGGTGTACGCCCTGCACGCCCTCGTCGGTCCAGGGCTTGTCGCGGTCCAGCGGGCCCATGAACATCTCGTAGAGGCGCAACGAGTCCGCACCGTACTCCTTCACGACATCGTCGGGGTTCACGACGTTGTAGCGGGACTTGCTCATCTTCTCGACCTGCACGTCCACCGGCGCGCCGTCCTTCTTCGTCACCCACTGCTCGCCCTGGCGCTCCACTTCGTGCGGGTAGTGGTACTTGCCGTTGGCGTCCTTGTACGAATGCGCAAGAATCATGCCCTGGTTGTAGAGCTTCTGGAAGGGTTCCTTCGTGCTGACATGGCCGGCGTCGTAGAGCACCTTGTGCCAAAAACGGGCGTAGAGCAGGTGCAGCACGGCATGCTCCGCCCCGCCGATGTACAGGTCTACGGGCATCCAGTAATTCTCGGCTTCCTCCGACCAGGCCGCCTGTTTGTTCAGGGCATCGCAGAAGCGCAGGTAGTACCAGCAGGAGCCGGCCCACTGTGGCATGGTGTTCGTCTCACGCAGTGCGGGTTTGCCGGTCTCGGGGTCGGTGGTGTGCATCCAGTCCTCGGCCCGGGCCAACGGCGGCTGGCCATCTGCTGTCGGCTTGTATTCCGCCAGCTCCGGCAGCATCACCGGCAGGTCTTCCTGGGGCACCGCCTTGACCGTGCCGTCTTCCAGGCGAATCAGCGGGAAGGGCTCGCCCCAATAGCGTTGGCGTGAGAAGAGCCAGTCGCGGAGTTTGTAGTTGATAGTGCCCTTGCCGATGCCGCGTTCTTCCAGCCAGGCGGTGATCTTCTGCTTGGCCTCGGGCACGCGCAGGCCGTCGATGAGCGGGGAATTCACCAGCACGCCATCGCCGACGTAGGCCTCTTTCGTAACGTCCCCGCCCTGTATCACCTCGCGGATGGGCAGGTCGAAGGTCTTCGCGAATTCATAGTCGCGGTGGTCATGCGCCGGCACCGCCATGATCGCGCCGTAGCCGTACTCCGCCAGTACGTAGTCCGCCGTCCAGATCGGGATGCGCTCGTCGTTGACCGGATTCACCGCGTAGGCCCCGGTGAATACCCCCGTCTTCTTGGCTTCGTCGCGCATGCGCTCCTGGGCGCTCTTTCGGCCCGCCTCGGCGACATAGGCCAAAACGGCGTCTCGTTGGGCCTCGGTCGTGATTTGTCGGGTCAGGGGATGCTCCGGGGCCAGCACGCAGTAGGTCGCGCCGAAGAGCGTGTCCGGGCGCGTGGTGAAGACCTGGAATTGCGCGCCCGAGTCCGCGACCGTGAACGTGACGTCCGCCCCCTCGCTGCGACCAATCCATTCCCGCTGCATCGCCTTGATGCCCTCGGGCCAGTCCAGGTCGTCCAGGTCCGATAGCAGGCGCTCTGCGTAGGCCGTAATCTTCAGCATCCACTGGCGCATCATCCGCCGTTCGACGGGATCGCCTGTCTCGACGTACTTGCCGTCCTTCACCTCTTCATTGGCCAGCACCGTGCCCAGGGCCGGGCACCAGTTCACCGGCGCTTCCACCTCATAGGCCAGGCCGCGCTCGAAGAGGACCTTGAAAATCCACTGCGTCCACTTGTAGTAATCCGGGTCGGTCGTATTGATTTCCCGGTCCCAGTCATAAGAGAGGCCCAGGGCCTGAATCTGGCGGCGGAAGGTCTCGCAGTTTTTGTTCGTGATAATCGCCGGATGCTCGCCCGTACGCATGGCGTGGCGTTCCGCCGGCAGCCCGAAGGCGTCCCAGCCCATCGGATGCAACACATTGAAGCCACGCATCCGCTTGTACCGCGACACGATATCCGTGGCCGTATAGCCTTCCGGATGCCCGACGTGCAAGCCGTCGCCGCTGGGATACGGAAACATATCCAGCACATAGTACTTTGGCTTGCTCGTGTCCAGTTCTGTCTTGAACGTTTTATTTTTCAGCCAGTGTTCTTGCCACCTGGCTTCGATATTTTGGAAATCATAGGCGCCGCTGGGCATACCGTTACACCTCTCCTGTTCACTTCATTTGCTTGGAAAATCCCCTGAAAAGCGGAGCGCAATTGTAGCATATTCACGCCCCGGCATGCATGGGCTCCAGCGCGGAAACGCAGCTCCAGCGCCCTCAGGCGTCCGGCAGGGCGTCGTTGGACGGCGTCGCTGTCGCCGGGCGCACCGGGAAGACCGGCGGGCCGAGGATGCCCGCGGACATGATGAACTTGAAGGCGTCTTCGGCGCTCATGTCCAGAATCTCCGCCCGGTCCACGGGGACAAATTGCAGGTAGCCCGTGGTGGGGTTCGGCGTGGTGGGGATGATGATCTTGTAGTAGGTCGTGCCGTCAGGAGTCTGTATGGTGCCGGTCACCAGCCCCATCGCCTTCAGGCCAGGGGTGGGATGATCGAAGAGCGCAATCTGGCGACCTTCCGGGGTGACCTGCGTGCGAAGCATCTCGATCACCTTTTTCGACGAGCTGTAGACCGTCGCCGCAATCGGAATTTGATCCAGGATGCGTTCGCCCAGACCGATGAGCCGTCGGCCCACCACATGCGAGGCCAGGCTACCGGCGAAGTAGATAATGCACAGCACCACAATTAAAGAGACCAGGGTGGTCAGCACCGGTGGTCGATCATCCATTATCATGCGGGTCAACGGTTGGACCAACCCCACGGTCACATTGAAAATCACGGTGAACACAAAGAGTGTAATCGCCATCGGCACCAGGACCAATATCCCGGAAATGAAGCGATTGCGGATAGCTTGCAGGGGCGTGTGTTTTTTGATGCTCATCAGGGGTTTTCCAGGGCGCGGCGTTGCTCGGCGATTTCCCGCCGGTAATGCTGGACGGCGCGGAGGTGATCGTCGTAGTTGCTGCTGAAGGTGTGGGTTCTGCCGTCGGCGTTGGAAACAAAATACAGGTAGTCCACCTCCGCCGGTTGCAGCACCGCTTCCATACTGCTACGGCTAGGGCTGGCGATGGGGCCCGGCGGCAGGCCGCGATAACGGTAGGTGTTGTAGGGCGAGTCCACCTCCTTGTCCGCTTCCAGCATCCGCTGCCCATACTTGTTCAGGGCGAACTGCAAGGTCGAGTCCATCTGCAAGGGCATGTCGATTTCCAGGCGGTTCAATATCACCGCGGCGACGAGGGGCCGCTCCTCCGGCGCACGGGCCTCCCGTTCCACCAGCGAGGCGATGGTCACCAGCGTATGAAAATCCATCGAGCCGTCCTCCGGCAAGTCGGCCTCCAGCGCGGCTTTCACCTGCATAAAATGCCGGAACATGCGCTCCACCACCTCCGCTTCAGAGGGGATGGCGTCGAAGAAATAGGTGTCCGGCATCAGGTAGCCTTCAATCGTGTCCGTCTCCAGTCCCAGGGCCTCCCGGTACTGCGGTTGTTCCGCCGCCGCCAGAAAGGCCTCCGGCCGCTCGAAGAGCTCCGCCATTTGCACCAGCGAGAGGCCTTCGGGAATGGTAATCCGGACCTGGTTGCTGTGCAGGTGGTAGTTCGGGCCGTCATAGAGCTGATGCAGAATTTGCGTGGCGGAATGGCCCCGTGGAATTTCATATATCCCGTGGCGGATGGGTTGCGGGTTGTCGTCCAGGCGTAGCGCCAGGCGGAAGAGCCCGTTGTGCTCGATGAGCCCGTGGTCTTCCAGCAGCCGGGCGATGTCCTGGCCCGTCGCGCCCTCGGGCACCGTCACCGCGACGGTTGGCCCGGTGACCCCGATCCGCGTCACGTGCTGGTAGGCCAGAAACGCGACCGTTGCCACGCCCAGCACCACCAGGCACAATGCCGCCACGACGTAGGTCACCAGTACAAAAAGCCGGTAGATAAAACGCCAAGAAGATTTCGCCGGAGGGTCCCCGTCCGGAATGTGAGAAGCATCAGGTTGCATGACAGGATTGTACCGTGTTTAATAACTTCAGTTGTAGTTCT
>SKJD01000079.1 GCA_007116095.1 Candidatus Hydrogenedentota bacterium | reverse complement strand
GACACAACGACCAACCCCGGCAGGGGTTACGGATGAATAGCCCGGGGTAAGGCCGAAGGGCGATAGCCCGCAGGCCGCCACCCCGGGATCCGGGTTCATAAAAAATCGACCCTGAAGGGGTCGCGGATGATAGAACAAGTGAAATTATTTTTTATACCCCAAGGCTTTATGTGGCGTGATCTTCCGCGCCCCTTCCAGGGTCGGCCCTGGGGGGAGCTATGATCCCGGGTATCGCCTTCGGGCGAACACAAGGTTCGCCGCTACGGCTCAACCCCGGGCTAATCATCCGTGACCGCTCCGCGGTCGGACTGTGATATGGCCGACAGCGGTAAACAATTAAACAGATTCAACACGCCCCAAGAAGATTATACGTTTGGGGTTGCAGATCTTTGCTGAAATGTTCAAACATTTAATCCACGGACTCGAAGGCAGGAATCCAGTCTTACCCGGCGCTCCAAACGACAGTGTTTGTAGAGCCGGACAACGCTTAAACAGGAAATCATGGATCAAGACAAATCACTTTTCCATAGTATGGATACCCTCAATGTCGGCAGCGGCTCCACGGCGTTGCAAGCGGACAAGCTCCAGCCGAATCGGGGGCTCATCCTGGCACGCAACCAGAAAGATGTGCCCTATGCCCCGGAAGCTATCCGGAAGTGGATTCGCCTGAACAAGTATATTTTCAAGGTAGAAAAACTTGATTTCCTGATTAGCGAGGCGGACCTGTCTGTCTGGGATGATCTGAAAGATTTTATACAGTCGGAGTCTCTGGCCGTGTCGCCGCGCATCGGTCCAACGCTCAGCATGGAAGGCCTGAATCACCTACTTGAATCGGAGATTCTCGACCTCTACCTTCAGGGCGATCCGGAGTGCCCGGAGGCATTAACCCCGCTCATTGAGAAGGCCAACGCGGCGCAGATAGGCGTGCGGGTCTTGCTCTGCGGGGCTTTTCACCGGGTAACGGCCACGGAAACCCTGGTGGAAGCGCTAGCAGACGCCGACGTGGTCCATCTGGCGGCGCATGATCCGTTTATGCAGGACGCGGCATGCCCCAGCAACGCTGCGGAAAGCCGGCAGGCCATCCAGACATTGAACGACCTCACCGCCGAATTCGCCGCCGCGGGCTGCGATGTCAGCCTGATGGGCCTGCCGTTTTGTCACGTAGAGGAAGCCAACCGTCCCTATGCCCTGAACCGCACCCAGTTTTTCCTGGACCACCAACAATACATTATCGAGTCCTACACCTTTGCCGAACGCATCCAGCGCTTCAAGAGCAGTCGGCTGCACATGGCGGCCGAGAGCAAGCTGTCCCGGCGCACCTCCACCCTCTCTGGCATTGACGGGGCGCTCTTTCCCTGGATACTGGACTATCCCCGCATCTACGTGCGCACCTGGATGTTTCACAAGCTGACCCGTTTCCTTCGCCAACTCTGGC
Source organism: Candidatus Hydrogenedentota bacterium (assembly GCA_007116095.1). GTDB lineage: Bacteria > Hydrogenedentota > Hydrogenedentia > Hydrogenedentales > SCBR16-9 > SCBR16-9. The sequence goes on along the minus strand of SKJD01000079.1, from coordinate 4,951 downwards.
GGCGAAATCGCCCCCTCCCCGAGGGCCGGCCCAACTACGAGAACGAGCTGGACAACATGACCCGGGAAAAGCAGAAACACGCGGAGCCTGCGTGCAAGGACTGCGCCTACCAGCGTTTTTGCGACCACCGCACCCAGGCTTTCCAGCGCTCATATCCCGGCATTGCCGTGTCGACCATTACCGGGGATGTTATCGCTACTGCGCCAGTCCAGGCTACGCAGCGCCACCGCTACTTCGACGTACATGACCGCAAGCGGCTGGAGCTGGACGCGCACCTGGTCGAATTCGCACAGGATACCCAGGACCTCCTCCTGCACCAGACGCCGACCCGGGAAATAAGTTGCGACGACTACGACATCGAAGGGCGTTACACGCACCATATGCCCGGGGCCATCCGCTGGGTCTCGCTGGGCACGGGTGAGCTGGAGAGTACGGTATTGGGACATGTCGAACCGCCGTTCACCCTCTCCTATACCCTGGGCGGAGGGATTGCTTCCCACGCGGGCTTCTCATTCGGACGTCACATCAAGATTGTCTGCCCGCTGTTCGACTACTCCCACCGGATCACCCTCAGCGTGAACGAGGACGGTTACTATGTCCTATTGCGGGATGGCATGATCACCCGGCCAACGGAATTCGAGAACGCCAAACTCCTGCCCCCACGCCTGCCGGAAGTCCTCGAGCCGCGCCTGAGCATCTTCAACATCGACGGCATGATCTTCTCCCAGACCGTGCTGTTGTGGGAAGGCGAGCGCAAGAAGATCGAAAGAGCCGACAATGCGAAGTACTCCATCGTCGTCATCAGCACCCGCTTCACCCGGCGTCTCCAGGCGACCTTGCTCTCCATCCTCAAACAGGAAGGCATCGCCCCGGACAAACTGGAGATCATCGTCGGCTATGTGCCCGGCATTGACGCCACCGACGACCTCGTGGACAGCCTGGAATTCGCCTATCCCAAGGCGCGCATTTTACGATCCCCCTTCCCGGAGACTTTTCTCAAATCCAAGGGATTCATGATCAACGAGACGATCCGCATGACCTCGGGCGATTGGGTCGTCTTGCTGGACGCGGACATCCTCCTGCCGCCGGACACCTTCGCCCGGATCGAAGCGATTGAGCAAGATTGCCATATGATTGCGCCCGAAGGCAGGAAAATGCTCCCGCCTGACGTGACCGGAAAGATTCTTGTCAATGAAATAAATCCCCAGGCCGAATGCGAAGCGTTGCTCAACGGCCCCGGGGAAGTGCGCAAAGGCGAGGCGGAAGGCATCCCGATTGGTTTCTTCCAGTGCGTCCGCCGGGATATTCTTGATAAAACCCGCTATTTCGAACTCGATCACTTCGAGTTTTCCGACTGGATGTTCGGCAAGAACGTCGTGGACAACCACGGCGTGGAACACCGCCTGAAGGACTTTCTGGTGTTGCACCTCGACCACGGCGGCAGCCAGTGGTACGGCACCCACAAGCACCGCTGATCCGGCGTCAATGTCGACTCAAAGACCATAGGGCGCGACTGAGCATGCCCAGTCCCCGGCAACGCGCCCGACCGTATTGCGCCATGCTGCGGAGTGGCGTTACCGGTATGGAAATAGCCGCGGGGTGCCCCGTCCAGGCGACACACTGAACCGGTTTCAGCACACAGGCCAATAACCGGTAGCGAATCCCTTCAAAAGGCAGCACCAGGAGATCGGGCCTGGGCGTCCCGGCGCGGCGAAAGGCGCGACGAAGCAACCAGGGCGATCTCGGCTCGGAAGTAGCATCCAGGCATTCATCGACGCAAGCACGTTCTTCCGGACTCAAGGTAGCATCTGGGGGCTCCAGCGCTATGATCTGCGCATCCTGATAACGCCGACGCAGCAGTTCCAGGGCCCGGGCCCGGTGTGGGGTGGCAGTCGCCAGAAAAACGATATTTTGGCAGGGCGCGTTCATGACAGCTTTTTCTTTCCGGCTCCCGCCAGGACCTGCTCAATCATCGGCGCATACCGCTGCTCAATGATACGGGGCCAATGAAACTCCGAGGCTGCACGGGCATGACCGGCTTCCCCCATCCTGCACCGGAGGATGGGGTCGTCCAACAACCGCGCCAGGGCGACCACCAATGCCCGGGTATCCATTGCGGGATAGCGCAGTCCGGTTTTTTCGTGCGCGACAATATCCCGAAGCCCCCCCACATCCGCCGCCACCACCGGTCGCCCCACGGCCATGGCCTCCAGGGCGACCAGGCCGAAAGGCTCTTCCCAAATCGACGGAAACACGGCAATATCGGCGCGGGCGTAAAGCTGCGCCAGCTTTTTCGGGGTCTGCCAGCCCAGGCAACGCAGCCAGGGAGGCGCCTCCCCGGCCAGCTTATCCGTAATCCACAACTCGAAATCCTGACGGCGCTCCGCGAGCATTGCCGCAGCCTTCATCAGTATATGGCGCCCCTTGGTCGGGTCGTCTCCACGCCCAGTCATCAGTAGCACAGTTTTCTCACCCGGCGGCCTGGGGCTTAGCGAACAGTACGGAAAGGCGTCCAGGTCCACCCCACCCCCGACGACATGAATGTTGGGATTCAAATCGCCCAATAGTTCGCGGGTGTGGGCGTTGTTCACGGCAATGGCGTCAAAGCGACGCAAGGTGTCCAGCAGCAAACGGTGATAGGCCGGGGCATGGGCCCGAGCATTGACATACTCCAGCGCATAGGGATTGGGGTAGCCACCGAGCACGTGACGGCCCATGGCGCGCATGGTGCAGGCGGTACAGGCCCGGGGCGTAACAAGATAATTCTTGGGACAGACAGCGCCCTCCTTAAATCGCCGGAAATCTCGGGGACAAAACGGCTCGTAGGCATAGTAACGCCCGATTTGGGGATACGAACACAGCGTCTGCGCCAGGTAGGGCTTGAGGAAGAAGCCGAAGCCCAGGAAAACAGCATCCGGATTGTAGGCATCCACAGCCGCCCGGTACTTCGCGGCCAGGCCTTCGGGTTTCTCCCAGACATCCGACGTTTCCACTGGAATGCATTCGAAGGGCAAGTCGTCGGATGCTACCGGTTGTGACAGGGGGTCCCCCGGCTGCACACCATGAAAAAGCGCCACGGTATAGCCCAGCCGTTGCAGGCCGAGGATACTGTGGTACAGGTCCAGCGGCGCCCCCCCAGCCGGCGGCCAGGTGAACACCGGGTCAATAAAAGCCAGTCGCATGAAAATAGGGCGCGTCTTCAGGTATAAATAATGCAGCAGCGATAAATTGGAAAATACAGGACGACGTACATGGACATCGCATGGCCTTCGATTATACGGGCTGCCCCGGTTGGATGCAATGGCAGCACCGGCCCCCCAGCTTAAACGTCAACGTACAACCCCAAGAAAGCCCAACGACATGTACAACGAAAACCTTATCCCACTCCCTCCCACGCCGCAGGAACGTCATGCCCGGTTACGCGCCTTGTTGACGGAAAAAACGGTGGTGTTGCCAGGGGCAATCAACGCGCTCAGCGCCAAACTGATTGAGCAACAGGGCTTTGACGCGCTCTACCTCTCCGGCGCGGTGCTGGCGAATTCCGTCGGCGGCATGCCGGATGTTGGTCTCATGACCCTGAGCGAAGCGGCGGCGCATGCGGGGCATATCGCAAACGCCGTACAAATTCCAATTATAATGGATGCCGATACCGGCTATGGCGAAGCGGGGAATGCCGCGCGCACCGTGCATGTTTTAGAACAATTGGGAGTAAGCGGAATACACCTGGAAGACCAGGTATTCCCCAAGCGTTGCGGGCACCTCGAAGGAAAAACCTTGGTGGAGACTTCGACGTTTTGTGACAAGTTGGCTACCGCCGCTGCGGCGCGACGGGATTCGAATTTTCTGTTGATCGCACGGACAGACGCCCGCAGTGTACTGGGCTATGACGCCGCGGTGGAACGGGCGCATGCCTATCTGGCGGCCGGAGCCGATGCGGTATTTCCGGAAGCCCTGGAGGATGCGGACGAGTTCGCCCGCTTCGCGCGGGACGTACCGGCGCCGCTGTTGGCCAACATGACGGAATTCGGAAAAACGCCGTATTTGACGGTGGACGCCTTTTCGGCCATGGGCTTCAAGATGGTGATTTTTCCCGTGACCCTGCAGCGCGTGGCCATGTACGCCATGCACGAAGCCCTGCGGACATTAAAGCAGGACGGCGGCCAGGAAACGCTGCTGGAACGCATGCAGACCCGGGAAGCATTGTATGACCTGCTGGCTTACAACGGGCGCGTCGACACATGAAAGGGCCGTGCTTGCTCCCACAGTGCTGATGGTCGACCAGGCCAGCGGCCTGGCAGTATGTTGGATTATGCATCAGAAAGGAGCGCGGATTGTATGAGTGAACCGACTTATAGCCCGGGGCTGGAAGGCGTCATCGCCGGAGAGAGCGCTGTATCCTGCGTAACGCAGGGCAAACTGCTCTACCGGGGCTACACCATCCAGGAACTGGCGGAGAAGGCGACCTTCGAGGAAATTGCCTACCTCATGCTCTATGGGGAATTGCCGGACGATGATGAACTACAGAGTATCGTCGACGCCCTGGACAAGTACCGTTCGTTGCCAAAACCGGTGGTCGAAGCCCTGCGCCAGATTCCGGTGGAAGTCCCGATGATGGACGTGCTGCGTAGTATGGTGTCCTACTCGTCGCATTTTGACCCGGTTTCAGGCCATACCGACGAAGCGATCCGCCAGCGGGCCCAATGGCTTACCGCCCAAATCGCGAGCATCATCGCTGCGCGTTTTCGTCTGTTGAACGGCGAAGAACCGCTGGCGCCGCGACCGGGCCTCAGCCATGCCGCCCAATTGCTCTACCAATGCCATGGCGAAGTGCCCGATGACCTCAGCGCGGAGCTGGTGGACCTTACCCTGGTGCTCTATGCCGAGCATGAATTCAACGCCAGCACCTTCACCTGCCGGGTCATCTGCTCGACCGAGTCCGACCTGGTTTCGT
>SKJD01000160.1 GCA_007116095.1 Candidatus Hydrogenedentota bacterium | reverse complement strand
TCCCGCATATGAATGTGACCTGGGGCACCTATCCGAACCATATCGGCCACGTCACCGCTACCGGCTGTTTCCGCTGCCATACCGACACACACCGGACGCTCGGTGAAAACCGCCAGTCCATTCGTCAGGATTGCACCATATGCCACAGTGTGCTTGCCTGGGATGAACATGAACCAGCCATCATACGCCAGTTGGGCATGCAGTAAAACCGGCTTCTCTGGAGATAGGGGAGCAGCAACTTCCAAATTATGGGTGCAATCGGGAACCTGTCCATGGCAAACCACTTCTCTCTTTGCCAACGAACTTGAGGCAATGACCAGTTTGATTCCTTCAGCCCGAAGTAGAACAATAGAGGCTCGTCGAACATCGCGTTTTGGTGTGCTATGCGCACGCCCCAAAGCCCGGGCCATGTCGGCCTGGCTAACGCCTTGGGCATCATCCTTTGGATTGCACTGCGTTCATCCTCTGTGAGACTATGGAGTGGCATCGGGGTTCCTTTCGGTGGTTGTTTTTCCTAGACCAAAAAAGGGTGTAGTTCTGATATTACCGATCTTGTCGATTCATTACGAAGCGTAGGGGCGAACCTTGTGTTCGCCCGCGTGGGTGGGGCTTCCCCACCCACGTCATGCCTGCGAAGGCAGGCATCCAGGCACGATGATTTAACAAGAGATACTTCACCAGGCTTTGTGCCCATGCGCCACAAGATGCTGCTTTATTACTGTTTTGTTCTGTCTTCACGCAATGCTGGATTCCTGCCTGCGCAGGAATGACGATCTTGGGGTTCCCAAGTGTTTTGTAGAAAAATCTCCGATTTTTTGCGCCAAAAGACTTTATCGCACTGCTAAAAGAGGAAATAGTGTCAAAAATCTCTGATAATGTATTGATCTAGCGGTAATATCAGAACTACACCCCCAAAAAACAAGATTATACCGAATCGGGACCTCGATGTCTTTTCCCGCCCACTCTGAGCCCACCAACAGGATAGAGGGCGCCCTACCCCTAAGAATCTAACCAGACTCTTCTGTGGGCCCATGTTGCGATCAGTATATGAATCTGTAACGGATGTTGGACAGGTCCGTCGGGCATTGCGGGGTCTTGAACGTCGAGATGAAAAAGGACATGTGGTTGATCGCCACTCCCTTCGGCATACCTTTATCACCTGGTTGGCCCAAAGCGGTGCGTCGGTAGCGGTAACCCAAAAGTTGGCCCGACATTCCGATCCGAAACTGACTATGGGCATCTATACCCATCTCGGGCTAAATGATTTGGCAGCGGCAGTTGAGGCATTGCCAGAGGTGAGCGAAGTGGAGACTGCCGTTGATGACAACCCCGATAACAACGAAGAGGATGGCTCGAAGAATCACGATATTACAGGCAAATCAGTCGATATGGTGTCATCGAAAGTGTCATGTCCGAGTGACACCACCAGGCATAAAATGTCGCAAAATGAGATTACTGCACTTGATAACAAAAGTTTAACTTCAGGCGTAAGTGCTTGCAAATCAGAGAGTTATAATGGTGGGCCCTGCAGGACTCGAACCTGCGACCAAGTGATTATGAGTCACCTGCTCTAACCAACTGAGCTAAGGGCCCGTAGAGGGGCTTGTTTGGGTGGGGTCCATATTGTGCCTTATGGGCGTGGGGATTATCAAGTTCGCTGATTGGTTTGCAAGCCCCTGTAGTTACGCGATAGGGTAGCATGGGACGCCGAGTATCCTGGCGTCTTGGAAGCGTCGCTTACCAGGTGGTTTTTGGGGCCTGTATACCATCCTTGATCCACAGGAATTGTCCGTTGGGGGGATCGGGGCATGTGGGGTCGATAATTTCGCGGATGAGGTCGAGGGCTTTTTGGGGCGGGTCGCCGCCGGTTTCTTCGACCATCTGGGCCCAGTTGCGACCGCCTTCACCGGTGGCGCCGCGTTTTTCGGAATCGTCGCGGATGTGTTCCCACATCTCAGTCTTCACTTCACCGGGGTGAATCGCGTTGGTAGTGACGCCGCTGCCGATGAGTTCGCTGGCAAGCTGGCGGGTGAAGTGGTTGAGGGTGACTTTGCTCAGGGGGTAAGCGCTGCCAACGCCGCCGGGTTCGCCGAAGGCGGAGGCGGAGCTGACGTTGATGATGCGTCCCCAGCCACGTGCGATCATGCCGATCATGAAGGCGCGACAGAGGAGGTAGGGGCCGAACACATTGATGGACATGGTCTCCATCCATTGCTTCGGGGTGCTGTCCTGGATGGGCAGCATTTCGGTGTGGATGCCGGCGTTGTTGATGAGGATGGTGGGCGTACCGACCTCGTCTTCGATGCCGTAGCGTAGCCGTTCCACGGCATCCGGGCTGCTGACGTCGCAGGGCCAGGCATGGGGCGCGCCGCCGGCCTGGCGGATGAGGTCGGCGGTTTCCGCCAGTCGATCACCCCGCCGCCCAAGCAGAATGACTGCCCCGACGTCTTTTGCCAGTCCAACGGCCAGATGACGTCCCAGGCCGCTGCCCGCGCCGGAAATCAAGGCGATTTGTTCTCGTAAGTCCACCATGCTTTGTATCCCTCCCTGTATGCCATGGCCTACGGTTCCGACGCAGGGAACCGCAAGGTCCGTAAACGGATATATATACCAACACCACCACGGTGGCGGCCTTGTGTAACGCTTACTTCGCGTATTCCGGTTGAATCCAGCTACAATGGAATTTTCGCAGGCGTTATTGTAGCAAATACTTTGGGCTAATTTATGTTTTATGCAACGTAGTAGACAAGAAGGAATTCATGAACATTAGACCCCTTACTTCCCGAATTGGCGCCATCGCAAGGGTATCGGGCCGCATCCTGAGCCTGTGGGTGCCGGGTGTCCTGCTGCTGGCGGGCTGCACCACCACGACGACGACAGAGCCGGGCAGCCTGGCGTCGGCGGAAGCGCTGTTTCCGTCGGTCGCGGTACGCCTGGAGCAGGATACCCTTGGGCGTACGGTGCGCACCATCGGCGAGGAAATCGGCGGCGGGCTGGTCTCGGTCTATGGGCTGAACGAACGCCCGGTGCCAGCGATGAATTTCCAGGGCGACAGCTATGAGGTTATGGTGGGCCGATTGGCGGAAGCCACCAACAGTATATACGTGGACCGCGACTATTATTATCTGATCTATCCGCCGGGCTACGACCTGTTGTTGGGGCATGATCTCTCCGATACCTTGCCCGCGCGGTATCAGGGCATGATCGCGACCTTGGCGCTGGGTCGGGATACAAGTCTTTACAATGCCTTTGCCATGCTCTCGGATTCGCTGGGCATCACGGTGATTGCGGACAACGCCGTTGCGGAGGCGATAACCGGTGAGATAACGCTCGATAATGCCCCGCTGCATGCCGTTATTGAGGCGCTGTTGCAGTCGGCGTTGGTCCCCCCGCAGGATGTGGTGGTGGAGGCCACGGACGAGTATATCCTGTTGAGCGCCCGGGGGAATGAACACCCGGAACCGCTCCTGATGAATGCGGCGGAATTAACGGACGCGCAACGCGCCACCCTGAACCGCCGCATCGACCTGACCCTGCCGCAGCCCAACAGCAACGCCAACGGAGAAGTCATCTCCTTCTATGTGGAAGCCACCACCCTGGGTCAGGTGCTCGGTTCGCTTGCCAGTCAAATTGGCGTGACCGTGCATGCGAACGAAATCATTCGGGATTTACCCGTCAATTACAGTATCATGCACGATGTGCGGGTTGAGACGGCGCTGGACTTGATCATTCGTCAATGGCTGGTGCCCAGCTTCGGGTATACGCTGGAGGAGAACGGGATACATTTCCGGGTCCGCTGAATCGTCTGATTACATGGGCGTCAATGCAATGCGTTTATGAAGACATAGTTTAGGGTGTAGTTCTGATATTACCGATCTTGTCATTTCACAACGAAGCGTAGGGGCGAACCTTGTGTTCACCCGCGTGGGTGGGGTTTCCCACCCACGTCATCCCTGCGAAGGCAGGGAGCCAGTTCGTTGATTTAACATGGGATACCGTTGCCAGGCCTTGCGACCATGTGCCACAACATGCTGTTTTATTGCTGTATTGTTATGTTTTCACGCAATATTGGATTCTTGCCTGCACAGGAACGACTAAGATGATGGCGCCGCTTTGAGTCAGGCGTGTTGGCTTTCCAGGCGATTGTGCCAGACCATCTTCGTGCTTCGCACGAAGGGCGAACTAAAGTTCGCTACTCCACATATCGAATTGGATTAAGCGGTACTCTCGGAACGACACCATTATATTTCTACAACACCCATGTCCATATATATTTTATGCTCAAGCTCCGTATGCAGCAATTCGTATATGATTTCGTCTTCATCGGACACAATACGCAATCGGTAGGTGGTGGTTATTTTTCTGTTGGCTCTGTCGAAACGGGTCCCGGACCACATATCCACCCGCATGTATTCAACTTTACCTGATTGAAGATTTTCTTCCAATGGCCCGCTTTTGACCACCTCGCCATCTTGCAGTTTTTCCAATACCAGGCTACCAGAAAAGTTCGCGTCCGTTATGTTGATATCTCCCGAGATATAAATGGCCCTTCCTTGTGTAGTGTGCATGCAACCCGCAAGGAAAAACACAAGTATCAAAATGGGAACAGACGCCATTTTCATGGTTATATCATCTTATGGTTAAGGTTGAAGTTGATATCGATGTCAATTATTCTTTTTATCGGAAATAACTGGGTGTTCAATTCGCAAGGCGCTGGATGTCGCGGACCTGGAGTCGGGCGTCGTAGAGGTTGACGGCCAGGCGGCAGCCGATCAAGGGGGGTGGAAGTTCACTGAGGCCCCGGAAGGCGCCGCCGCCGAGGAGGAATTGCAGGGTGTCGCCGAATTGGCTTCGGGCGGCTTCGACGAGGGCGATAACCTTGGGCAGGTTGAAGCGCATGGTCGATGAGATACCGACAACCCGGGCCTCGTGTTGCGCGATGGACTGCAAGACGCCGTCGGGGGGGACGTTGGCGCCGAGGAACATGACATTCCAGCCGTCCGCTTCCAGGACATCGGCCACCATGTTGGCGCCCACCTGGTGCAGTTCGCCCTGAACGCCGGTGATCACCATGTTACCTTGCGGCATGTCGCTCATTTCCAGATGCTGGTAGAGGTTGGACATGACAAACTGGGTGATGGCGGTGCCCATGTGCTCATCGGCCACGGTTATCTGGTTCGATTCCCACAGTTGCCCGATGCGATAGAGCACTTCCTGAAATACATAGAGGTAGATATCCGGGATGCTGTAGCCCTTGTTCAGGGTATCCAGTATCAGGTCCAGCGCGGCCTTGCGTTGGGCCCCGAGAATGCAGTCCAGAAAAGCCTGTTGGATTTGTTCGGCGTCGGCGGGCGGCTTTGGGTTCATCGTGTTATGGCTTTCTTCAGTTAGTGAAAATATCTACCCTGGACCAGGTTTCTGTCCGATATTACACATCCCAGGAAGTAAATTCCGGGCTATGATCCACCACTACGCAGTTGCGCCCGGCTTCCTTTGCCTGATACAGCGCCTTGTCCGCACGCTCGAACAACACGTTAACATGCTGTCCCGGGGTGTAGGTCGCCACGCCGAAGCTGGCGGTGACTTGTTTGGGGAGGTCGGGCACTTCCATCTTCGCAACGGCCTGGCGAAAGCGCTCGGCAAAGGCGGCTGCGTCCACCTCGACTGCGCCGGGCAGGAGTACGAAGAATTCTTCGCCGCCATAGCGCGCCACGAGATCATAGGGCCGCACGTTGTTGCTCAGAATCTTTGCGAGGGCCACCAGGACCTTGTCGCCCATGGCGTGTCCATATTGGTCATTGATGGCCTTGAAATGGTCCAGGTCCAGCATGATCACACTCAGCGGCTGATTCAGGCGCGAGCTACGCTCAATTTCCTGTTCCAGCTTCGCTTCCAGGCTATAGCGGTTCGCCACGCCGGTAAGGGCGTCATGATAGGCCAATTCGCTTATGCGTTCGTTGGCCTGCTCCAGCTTGCGCATGGCGTGGGTCAACTCCTTGCCCTTCCGTATATTTTCCCGGGTCAACACCGAGAGCTGGTTGTTCAGTTGCATCAATTCAAGGTGGAGGGTGTTGATATCTTCGAAAAGCGCCTCCGCAATCAACAGGAAATGGCCGTCTTCCAGACGCGCCAGACTGCATTGCACCGTCAATGGGACATGTTCCCGGTAGATCAGGTTTATCAGCATGGGTTTCGCTGGCGGATTGGGCTCCTGAAGACGGGTTGTCACCAGCGCGGCATCGGACTCGGTCAGCAGGGTGTCAAGACCCTGGCCCAACAAGGCGTTGCGCTCCAATCGGAGGAAATTATCCACGGCTTCATTGGTATAACGGATGACGTGTTCCGGGTCCAGACGCAGCAGGAAAACACTTTTTGCATTGGCGATCAAGGCTTGAATTGCAGGCAGGGCCTGCGCAAGGCGAATAAATTCTGAGTCGCCACTTTCG
>SKJD01000396.1 GCA_007116095.1 Candidatus Hydrogenedentota bacterium | reverse complement strand
TACTTCAGCGGGGCCTTGTCGAGGTGCACCTCCGCGCCGCCCGGGTCGCGGGCCATCTCGCCGATGCTTGAGGAGAGGCCGCCGGCCCCGTTGTCGGTGACCGAGCGGAAGAGGCCGAGGTCCCGCGCTTCGAGGAGGAAGTCCGAGAGTTTCTTTTGGGTGATGGGATCGCCGATCTGCACCGCCGTCGCCGGACTGCCTTCATGCAGTTCCTCCGAGGAGAAGGTCGCGCCATGGATGCCGTCCTTACCGATGCGACCGCCCGCCATGACGATCAGATCACCCGGTTCAGCGGCTTTTTCGTGGCTCGGCTTGCCTGCTACTTCCACCGGGATCAGGCCGCCCGTGCCACAGAAGACCAGCGGCTTGCCCAGGAAGCGCTCGTGAAAGACGATAGCGCCGTTGACCGTGGGGATGCCGCTTTCGTTGCCGCCGTCCATAACGCCACGGTGTACGCCGCGCAGTACCCGGCGGGGATGCAGCAGGCGTTCGGGGATGGCCTCGTCGTAGTAGGGCGAGGCGAAGCAGAAAACGTCCGTGTTGAAAATGCAGCGGCAGCCCATGCCCGCGCCGAGGATATCCCGGTTCACGCCGACAATCCCCGTCATCGCGCCGCCGTAGGGGTCCAGCGCCGAGGGGCTGTTGTGGGTTTCGGCCTTGAGGGCGAAGTGGTGCTTATCGTCAAAGTGGATGATGCCGGCGTTGTCGTGAAAGACGCTCACCAGCCAGTCAATTTCTTTGGCGACGGTGTCGGTGGTGGCCTTCACATAGGTCTTGAAGAGCCCGTCGATTTCCCGTTCCTGGCCGTCGGGATCGGTATAGGTGATATGGGCCGCGAAGATTTTGTGCTTGCAGTGTTCCGACCAGGTCTGGGCGAGAATTTCGAGTTCGATATCCGTCGGTTTTTCGGGCAGGCCCGCAGCGCGCCGCGATTCCAGGACACTTGGTTGCTGGTAATAGCCCTGGATGGCCTTCATCTCGCGCAGGTCCAGCGCCAGCACCATGTCACGGCTGAGCTGCATCAGGGCCGCGTCGTCCAGGTCCAGATTTATAAGGCCGGTGTTGGGCAGGCCGCTGTCGCCCGTGCTCGTGGCCGGGGCGGTATGGACAATGGGCAACTCCAGCAGGAAAGGATGGTTGCGCGTCTGCATTTCCTCCCGGGAGAGCAAGGCCCATTGCTCGATCAGGTCATTCGCCAGCGCTTCCCTAGCAATGCGCTTCGCATCGGAGCGGGAGACCCCGGAGAGGACGTATTGCGTGGATTTGAAGACAGCGTCCTCCGCACCCAGACGGCGCTGGAGGGTGTCCTGAATGCCTTCCTTGGCGCTACGGCCGACGTTGTCTGTCACCCCCGGTCGGAAGCCGACTTCCAGCAGGTAATCGTAGTCCAGTTCTTGTATATTGACCATCGACTGGTTCACGGCGGAAAGCTGGGTCACGGGATCGGTAAAGAGTTCGATGCGCAGACGTTCCAGGTCATCCGCGCTGAGCGCGGCATGCAACGTATAGACGTCCAGCACGCGCACCTGCGCCACCTCAATGTGCAGGTCTTCTGCAATACGTTTACGAACCGATTCGCCCGCGGCGTCCGGGATATCCGGGCGCATGGCGACTTCAATGCGATCAGGCATATTGTAACGCGTCCTTATACTGTATTTCGCCGTTCCCCGGTATGACGCGACCGATGCGCACGCTGCTTTGCCCGGCCAGCTCCACGGTCTCCATGGCCTTGTCGGCCTGTTCCGCGGCGACCACCATGAGATAGCCCATGCCCATGTTGAACGTGCGGAGCATTTCGGATTCCGACACATTGCCCGTCTCCTGGAGGTAGCGGAAGAGCGGGGGAACCGTCCAGGATTTCAGGTCGATTTCCGCGCTGAGGCCGTCCGGCAGGGTGCGTGGCAGGTTCTCGGTAATGCCGCCGCCGGTGATGTGCGCCATGCCTTTGACGTTCACTACCTTCATCACGATCTGCATGAGCTTGGCGTAGCTAAGGTGCGGTTCCATGAGGGCTTCGGCGACCGTGCGGCCCACGCCCGGCATCGGGTCATGGACGTCCAGCCCCGCGACTTCGAAGCAAATCTTGCGCGCCAGGCTGTAGCCGTTGGTGTGCAGTCCCGAGGAGGGCAGGCCGATGACGACGTCGCCTTCCTTGATTCCCGAGCCGTCCACCATGCGCTTCTTGTCCACCACGCCGACAATGGTGCCGGCGAGATCGTACTCGTCGTCTTTATACATATCCGGCATTTCGGCGGTTTCTCCGCCGATGAGCGCACAACCGGCATAGCGGCAGCCCGTGGCCAGGCCACGCACCACCTGCACTACGACGTCCGGGTGCAGCTTGCCGAGCGCCAGGTAGTCCAGGAAAAAGAGCGGTCGCGCACCTTGAACGAGGATGTCGTTCACGCAATGCGAGACCAGGTCAATGCCCACGGTGTCGTGCTTGCTGGTCATGAAGGCCAGCTTCAGCTTGGTGCCGACGCCGTCCACGCTGGAGACCAACACGGGTTCCTGCAGGCCGTGCATGTTCAACTGGAACGTGGCGCCGAAGCTGCCAATATCGTCCAGAACCTGCTCGTTGAAGGTCCGTTTCACCAATTCCTTGACAGTGCGCAACGCCTCGTTGGCGGCGTCGATATTTACCCCCGCATCACTATAACTGAGGCTGGGTTTCTTTTCGTTGCTTTCGCTCATTACCGGTCCTTTGCGTTGAAGTAAGCACAGGACACCAGAATACGCTTTGGGTTTGTTATAAGTCAAATGAAATGTTATGATTCATGTGATAAGTATAAGTTATCAAAGCGCCTTAATATTTCCAGAAAGTGACATGAGAATGAATCTCGAATCTTTACGCTGTTTCTGCGCCATTGTACAACACGGCAGCTTTCGGGCCGCCGCGAAATCATTGCACCGATCGCAGCCAGCTATCAGCCAGCAGGTGAAGGGACTGGAAACAGCGCTGGGCTGTGTGCTGCTGGACCGCAAGCACAACAGCCTGACGCCGGAGGGCAAATTGATCTATGCCCGCGCCCGCGAGATTCTTCAGGCGACCGTCGGGTTGCGCAAGGAACTGGACGACCTGCATGCGCGGGGGGTGCAATGTATCCGCGTGGGCACGAGCGACACCATGGCCCTGTACTACCTGCCGCAACACATACACGCTTTCACGCGGGCCCATCCGTACACGCGCCTGGAGTTGGTGAACCGAAGCTCGGACGCCATTGCGGCCCTGGTGCGGCAGGGCGAGCTGGACCTGGGGATTGTCACCTTGCCGCAAGATGATGCGGAACTCCGTGAAGAACCGCTCCTCGAACAGCAACTGGCGCTGGTGGCGCCCAAGGGGCATCCCCTGGCGCAGACCAAGCGTATCGATTTTGCGGCCCTGGAGACGCAGCCCTTCCTGCTGCTGGACGTACACACCCGCACGGGCAGCCTGCTGCAAGCCTGTTTCGCCCAGCATGACTTTACGCCGCAAGTGGTGCTGGACAGCGGCTCCTTCGAGGTCATCAAGCGCTATGTGCGCGAAGGCGTCGGACTGTCCTTTTTGCCCGTTGCGCTCCTGGACGATGCCGATGAGGCCCTGGAAGTGATACCCTTTCCCGGCTTGCCCACGATCCAAATCGGCGCCATACGACGCCATGGGGCCTACCAGTCCCGCGCCGAATCTACGCTGTTGGAGATACTGAAAAGTCAGGTTTGAACATGCGTTGCACTGAAGGGATACCATCATGAATCAACCCACCCCACAGACCTATGAAATTATCAGGGAGGACCGCAACCTCTTCAGGTCCGCCATGCTGGAATATATACATGGCTACATCGACGAATATGACTTTCAATGTGCAATAGCGTCCATTGATGAAAAACGTGAACAGGATATCTTGTATGATGTAATGATAGAGGAAGTTCAGTATTATTTGGTGGTGCTCGAATATTGTTACGAAAACCTGGCCGAGCCGAAATTTGACCATAATAACAGGATTGAGCCAGAAGACTTGGCCTTGTTTGAAAGGCTGGCGGACTGCCTCGATTCGGACTTGACCTGCATCCCGGAAGATTTGCACACGGCATTGCATAAACAGCTAAGATTGGACATCATCATCGCAAATAATAAGTTGGGGGAAAAGCGGATAAATCGCATTATATTTTGGGGGTTCATGACGGTGCTTATTGTCGTTATGTTCATGTGGGGATTTGGGACTTTTGGGGACTGAGATAAGGTCATTGTAATATATCCACAGATTACACAGATTGGCACAGATAATATTAATGATAATGGTTTTGAAGGCTATTCGCGTTCATTGGCGTTCATTCGCGGATAAGGAAAGTGTTGATTACGATCCACTAATGCACGCGAATACACGCGAATATAAAGGCGTCTCAGACTTATGTCTCTGTTTGTTCGGTTTGGTGTATTGGGAAAAGCAGTACCATTGCTGGCCAGAGTAGGGTGAATCAAGATGAAATATTTCAATATAGATGAATCTGGCGACGGGATTCATGTGCTTAAGGTTTCTAGGCGCCTCATTTTGCGAAATGTTATTTGGTGTTTAATAGTGGCATTGATTTTAGTTGATTACGTGTACAATATTGATACCGGCTATGATATTCTGAATATTATACTAAGTGTGGCTATGTTATGTTTTTTCTCGGTGGAGCTTATTTGTGTCTTGAGCTTTTTCCGGCGTCGCTTTTTGATAAGTAACGAAAGTATAGCGCAGTTAGACGCTAAAGATGACATGGCCCACCATTGGGAAAACTTACAACAAATATATGTAGGTCGAAATAGTATAAATTTTCAATTTGACTCTGTAAATATTGCACTATATTGGGCTATCATGTTACCGTGCCTGGTAAACCCTTTGGCGATTGTCGAGGAAATGATTGTAGCCTCTGGAAGAAGTATAAAGTTTCCACGAAGTCTTGGATGGAAAACATATCTTATGCCACGTTTTCTGTATTGCGAGGTCAGTAGTGACGAAATAATTATAAGAAAGTGTTTGTGATAAGATATTTATACATTATTTCGTGGGTTAGTATTTTGTCTGTGTTTATCGGCGTAATCTGTGGATGAAAAGTTGTCATTTAATTATTCGCGTATATTTGCGTTCATTTGTGGATCAAAAGACCTGTTATTACGATCCGCGAATGAACGCAAATACACGCGAATGTAAAGCCGTCGTAGGCGCATCATACGCAACGCAGCGGTCAATGAGGTTCATCAAATCTCCGGGCTGCGGGGCGGCGGCGTTTGCGTTCTTGGGGATTCAGCAGGACTACGTTCCTGGGGCAGGCTCTGTTTGAGCGCGACCAGTAACCAGAGGATGAACACCACGCCTATCAGGCCGATTATCAGAAAGTACCACCACATAAAAATTCCGTGTTTCCGTTTTGTTTGATGTATAGAGAAAATCCCCCTGCCGCAGGGCGGTGCAACTGCCATGCGACAGGGGAGCTAAGGGATATTCTACTCGACTTCTTCCAGGAGCAGGTAGTCCAGACCGAACATGTAGCCCGGGACAGCTTCCGGGTTGTGTCCTTCAATGGTGACCTTGAGAATATTTTCTCCGGCTTCCAGGTCGAAGATGCCTAGCGGTTCCATTTCGGGATTCGTCACGTGTTCGGCGTAGAGATCGATGGTCTCCGCCACGGGTTGTCCATTGATTTCCAGGGAAACGATGCCGTAATCCACCGCGTGGGTGAAGCTGGGAAGGATACGATAGCGTCCGGCTTCTTCGACTTCAAAACCCAGCTCCAGTTGGTCGCCAACGCCGGCCTCCGTCCACCAGACCTGTTCGCCGCCGCTCCACTCCCAGGCGAAGGAAGTCTGGGTTCTGGCATTGCCGTCGCTGATGGCGATCACGCGCATATCCTCGCCTTCCAATGCGCCTTCCACGCGGGCGATGCTATGCTCGGGAATCTCGGGAACGATGAAGCCATCAGCGTCAATGGGCGCAAAGTTGTCGTCGTTGTTCCGTGCGTACCAGTAGTTTATGACCGCCTGGTCGATGATAACCTCTTCCCAGTGCCACACTTCCATGTCGAAGCGCAGTGATTCGTTGTAGGGAATATCATCCATGATATGGAAGCGGTTGACCGAGGTGTGCCCGTAGTTGTGGGGGCCGTCACAGCGGCTTTGGTTGTGGTAGGCGTGGGTGAAGAGTTCTGGAGAACACCAGGCATAGCCGTAGTAGTCTTCCGTGCCCGTACCGAAGTGGCTCGGGAAGTCCTCGCCGTCGATATAGATCTTTTCGTCACCTTCGCCCCACCAGGCCGGAGTTGGGTTGGCAATCGCCAACATGTTGCCGACATAGCGTCCCTGGCCTTCGAAAGTACCGTAGTTCCAGTCTTGGCGGGGCCGGGTGTCAATCTGCCATTCATAGCGCCACTTGGCATGGAAATAAAGACTGTTGTCGTCCCAGTTCCAGGGGCCGGCGGTCCATTGCCCGCGCAGGGTT
>SKJD01000146.1 GCA_007116095.1 Candidatus Hydrogenedentota bacterium | reverse complement strand
GCTCGGGTTCATCCGTGCTCCAGCCGTAGTAGCGGATTTTCCCCTCCGCCACCAACGCTTCCAGGGTTTCCAGCGAGCCTTCCGCCAAATCCAGCGGGCAATCGTTCCAATGCAGTTGGTAGAGATCAATATAATCTCGGCCCAGACGCTGCAAACTCTGTTCACAGGCCCAACGAATGTATTCCGGATCAACCGACTTGTCGCTCAGCACCCGCGTTTCCCGGTCATATTGGATCGAAAACTTACTCGCCAGCACCACCTGGTCCCACTTGCCGTGCAACGCTTTGCCCAGCACCTCTTCGCTGTGCCCCGCGCCATAGACATCGGCGGTATCAAAGAAGGTCACCCCGAGATCAAGCGCCCGATGAATTGCGCGGATGGACTCGTTGTCATCCACTTCCCCCCAGCCGACCGGGTTACCCTCGCGCCAGGCTTTCCCGCCAATCGCCCAACAGCCCATCCCAAGGGCGCTCACCTCGATACCACTGCGTCCTAATGTGCGTTTCATAGGTCACGGTCCTTTCCGTAAAAATCCGGGTTTTATCAATAGATTCGGGTGCATGGTGCCATCATGATCGGCAAAATCACGACAATTTGTTATAATAGGATACCTTACACCCCATATTGTACATTTTCAACCCGATGTAAAGGAGAACCATGCCGCTACAAATCCTGCTCATGATCCTGGGATTTGCATTGCTCATCAAGGGAGGCGACTGGCTGGTAAGCGCTTCCTCCGCCCTGGCGCGGCGCTGGGGCGTCTCCGACTTGCTGGTTGGCCTGACCATCGTCTCCTTCGGCACCTCGGCCCCGGAGATGGTCGTCAGCATATTGGCGAGTGTTCAGAACAACGCCGACATCAGCGTGGGGAATATCCTCGGCTCCAACATCATCAATATCCTGCTGATCCTGGGCCTGACCTCGATCATCTACCCCCTCTTTGCCACCCGGGGCACCATATGGAACGAAATTCCGTTTATGATGCTGGCCTCCGTCGTGGTGGCGGTGCAGGTCAATGATCGCCTGCTAGACGGCACGAACTATTCCGGGCTGACACGCAGCGACGGCCTGATCCTCCTCATGTTCTTCTGCATTTTCATCTACTACCTGCTCAACGTATTCCGGGATGGCGACTCCCAAGAGGCGGGCGTCACCCTGCCTGATGCGGATGCGCTCCAAGACAACCCGGTCGCGCCCCAAAGCAGTTCCGCCGCGGTATTCTGGATACTGCTCGGCCTGGCATTCCTCGTCCTCGGCGGGCATTGGGTGGTGCAAAGCGCCATTTTCCTGGCCTCGGAGTTGGGCATGAGCGAGCGCGTCATCGGCATCACCGTGGTGGCCATCGGCACCAGCCTGCCCGAGCTCGTCACCTCCATCGTCGCGGCCTTCAAGAAAAACGCCGAAATCGCCATGGGAAATATCGTCGGCTCCAACATCTTCAACCTGCTGCTGGTGCTCGGGGTCAGCAGCACGATCACCCCCCTGGCATTCGAATCGGGCGCCAACTTCGACGTGGCCATGATGGTGGCTTCCAGCTTCCTACTCTTCCTTTTCATGCTCGTCGGCAAACCCCGCCACCAGCTCCAGCGCCTCGAAGGCGCCTTTATGGTGATCCTCTACTTCGCCTACATCGGCTACAGCGTGTGGAAGGGATAGGTGATGAATGAAATTTGTGTACCTGATCCGCTAATGAACGCGAATACACGCGAATTGAGGCAGGGCGATCAGAAACGACAAACCAGGTACGTTTTTTTTGGGGTGTAGTTCTGATATTACCGTCAGGACAACACATTATCAGGGAATTTCGAATCGTTTTTCTCATTTATCGGAGCGATAAGACTATTGGCGTAAAAAATCTGTAATTTTTCTACAAAACACCTGCGAATGCCCAAATCGTCATGCCTGGAGAGGTAACCAGGTAAGTTTGTTGGCGCAACATCTGCGATGCAACCTAACCGCCACAGCGCGAACACGATATCCCCATTGCGCCGTTGCGTCATAGCGTCTTTGCGTTTTATTTGGCCCGTTAATCTGCAAGCACCTTTTCGGGGGGGATTTATTATGGGGCGCTGTGAGCCAGTGGTTGGCGGCCTGCGGGCGAACCGCTCCACAGGATTGGATACAAGCCATGCGCTAACGGGAATCCCCTGCGCTTCTGCGTCATCGTCAAGGCTCACACCGCATGTTTCGGGGCAACTATGCGCGTAAGTTGTTCATGGTAACCGTGCGATTCCAGATTTTTCAGCGCGGTATCCACGTCCAATGCAATCCGCTTTTCGCCAGGTCGCAAATCGACTTCTTTTTCCTTAATCAGCTCCCCAGTTTTTTCCTTCAACGACTTGGGCAATGCATCCGGTGAAGCGCCTTCAGGCACCATGACATACAATTTTTCATGATAACCTTGAAATTTAGTCGCACGGTAGACATCGACTTTCATGCGCTGAACTCCTAAGCTGTGCCGTATGGTTCAAAGTTAAACTTGAACCCATATCCCAACGTATCGGGGGGCGCCGTCAAAAAGCTGCTTATCATCATCATGTGAGTAAACAGCAGGAACAAGTTTTTTTCTGAAGCATCAAAATAAACCCACTCAGCCTCTTCCGCCATCTCTGCTTCAGGAATAAAGGGAATCTTCTTATTCTGCCAAATTACTCCTTTGCCCAAAACAACCACCATATCTACCATATTGTACACGTTTTGATCCAAATCCCGTGAAATGCTTGACAACCATTGGGCCACTGTTGGGATTTTATACTTACAGTCATACGCAATCACATAAGATGTTATTTAATCCGGAGAATACTCCACGATCACAGCAACAGGGGGATTACGCTTTAGCCGTTTATGCTTTTCGCACACCTTACATGCTTTTTTCAACTCAGGCTCTGTCAGTTTTGATTTGACTTCGAGTGTTGCCAAAACGCCTTCTACCAAATACGCTGTATTATCACGACTATAGGTTATTTTTGGCAAATCACGCCTATAAAGCACAATATCAACTTCCGGTCTATAATCACCGGGGAACGGTTCAGGTGAACTATCTTCGTCAATAATTTCCCCATGACCTATTTCCAAGGTTGAAGGGAGATGGCTTAAAAGAAAATCCCGAATAAACCATTCTCTCGGCCAGCCACGTAGGCTTGGATGCCCAGCATCTTGGGCGGCAAGGCCTTGAGCCACCAAAATTTTTTCGATTGCATTAATATGCGACATCAACATAAGCATTGAATTCCTGTTGGCTTCCCTTCGACGCCTAGACGCCGAAGGGAAGCGTTCAGATAACAAAAAATACTATATCGCCGGGAAGTCATATTCCTTGCGGCGGGGACGGTCGAGGAAGTAGTTGCCCCATTGGCTGTTGGTGAATTCTTCCTTCTCGGGGTCCCACTGGAGCTTGTTGCCGGTCTCACCGGTGACTTCGCTGACCCAGCGTGCGATGTTGGCGAGGTGACACATGCTCGCGGAACGATGGCCAACCTCCTCGTGGCAAATGGGCTTCTCACGGGTTTTCATGCATTCCACCCAGTTGCGGAAGTGGTTGGTGCTTTGCGGCACGACGACTTCCGGGTTTTCCAGGGGCTCTTCGATCAGTTCCGGCGGATCGGAGTGATAGCTGCCGCGATCGATGGTGATGGTCCCTTTCTCGCCTACGAAACGGCCGCCCCACTTCGGCGCGTCGTCCAGCTCCAAGGTAATGCCGCTGGCGTAGCGCATAAACACCTTCGGCCCGAAGAGATTGCCGGGCACATTGTTTTCGCCGCCCCGGTTCACCGCCGCCTTGAAGGGCTCGCCTTCCGCCCAGACCTCGACCGGGCCGGTTTCGCTGGTGTCGAGCGCCCATTGAATCTGATCCATGCTGTGGGCGCCGTCAGAGGTCATGTGGTGGCCGGAAAAATCGTAAAAGCTCACCCAGCCACGCACTTCCCGGAAGAAGGGATTAAAGGCATGCGGTTGCACATGGCCGCACCACATGTCCCAATCGATATCGTCGGGCACAGGATGTTGCGGCAAGGCGTTGATTTCCGGCGAAGGCTGGTTGGCGCCGACCACATGCGTGATCTTTCCAATACGCCCGTTGCGGATAAGCATACAGGCTTCGTAGTTCTGCCCGTTCGAGCGGTCCTGGCTCCCGGTCTGGAAAACCCGGCCATACTTCTTCACCGCATCGGCCATGAGCCGCCCCTCGCGGATGGTCAGCGAAATGGGTTTCTCACAATAGATATCCAGGCCCGCCTGGGCGGCGTGGATACAGGGCAGGCCCTTCCAGTGCTCCGGCGTAGCGATAATCACCGCGTCCAGGTCATTGCGGTCCAGCATTTCCCGATAGTCCCGGTAAGCGTCGGCGTTGATCTGCGCCGCGATACGCTCGCGCTTGGGTCGGTCCACATCGGCCACGGCCGCCACACGAATATCATCGAATGCGGTGAAATGACGGATAAGGCCACTTCCCATCGCGCCCACACCTATTCCCCCAATCACGATGCGATCATTCGCGCCCGGGCTGCCATTGGCGGCCAACACCCCAGATGGCAGGATCATCGGCGCAATACCACTGACCATGCCCGCAGCCAGCCCCTGCTTTAAAAAACTTCGTCGCGCAATCTTGTTTCCCATGGTGCTCGGTCTCCCACTCCTTGGTTTACTACCCATGCCTGCTTTGCCACCCCCGACAGGACGCCGGTTACGGCTGTTTCGTAAACGTTCGTATTCATCATAGTACGCGCCATTATGGCATGCAAGCACTTGCCGGCGGCGTACAATGCCATGCGCTTATGCGAATTCAAATAATTGATACGCCCGCAGGTTCTTTGTTATGTGGAGTAGCAAACTTCAGTTTGCGCCCCTTGCGCTTGCGCAATGGGATCGGTCGGCATATCGGACTCCGCCTCCTTCGTGCATCCGCACGAAGCCGCAAACTGAAGTTTGCTACTCCACATAACCCGGCATTTCGCCCTTATATCTCCGGGTATTCGAAGCCCTTGCGGCGGGGGCGGTCCAGGAAATAGTTTCCCCATTGGCTGTTGGAGAATTCCTCTTTGTCCGGGTCCCAATGCAGGGTGTTGCCGGTTTCGCCAGTAACTTCGCTGACCCAGCGCGCGATGTTGGCGAGGTGACATATTGTCGCTGTGCAGTGGCCGACCTCTTCATGGCAGATGGGCTTGCCGCGGTCCCGAATGCAATCGATCCAGTTGCGGAAGTGGTTCGCGCTCTGCTCGACCACAACCTCTGGATTTTCCAGGGGCTCCTCAATGAGTTCCAGTGGGTCGGCGGTGTATTCTCCCCGGTCGATGGTAAGGTTGCCATGCTCCCCATGAAAGACCGCGCCGAAATAGGGCGCGTCGCCCAGCTCGATTTCAACGCCGTTGGCGTAGCGCATGCCCACCCGGGGCGTGAACTGGTCACGGGTGACATGGCCGTTTTCTCCCCGGGAAATACTTGCCTCGAAGGGTTCACCTTCGGTCCAGATATCCACCGGGCCGGTGTCGCTGGTGTCCAGCACCCACTGAATCTGGTCAAAGCCGTGCGAGCCCAGGCTGGTCATGGAGTGGCCAGCGAAGTCGTAGACATGGACCCAACCGCGCACCTCCCGGAAATGCGGATGAAACGCATGCGGTTGCACCGGACCACAGAAGAGGTCCCAGTCAAATTCCTCGGGGATGGGATGCCCCGGCATGCCGTTCCTTTCCGGCGAGGCATAGTTGCGGGCGGTGACCTTGTGAATCTTGCCCAGGCGGCCGTTGCGCATCAGCATGCAGGCCTCATAGTTCGACGGATTCGAGCGGTCCTGGCTGCCGGTCTGGAAAACCCGATCATACTTCTGTACAGCCTGCACCATGCGACGGCCTTCGCGCACCGTCAGGGAAATCGGCTTCTCGCAGTAGATATCCTTGCCCGCCTGCGCGGCATGGATAGTCACAAGCCCTTGCCAATGCTCCGGCAAGGCAATCATCACGGCGTCGATGTCGCTCCGCTCCAACATCTCCCGGTAATCGTTGTAGGCATCGGCGCCAATCTGTCCAGCGACATACTCCCGCTTAGGGCGATCCACATCCACCACGGCGGCCACCCGGACATCATCGTACGAGGTCATGCGTTGCACATGGCCGCTGCCCATGGCGCCGACTCCAATGCTGGCGATAACGATGCGATCATTCGCACCCGGGCTCCCATTGGCGGCCAGCACCCCCGACGGCAACACCATCGGGGCAATACCGCTGACCATGCCCGCAGCCAGCCCTTTCTTCAGAAAACTCCGTCGCGCAATCTTGTTGCCCATGTTACTCGCTCTCCCACTCCTTGGTTGATTACCGAAAAATTGTTTGACGCCACACAAAGGTTACATCGTCGGGAATTCGTAGCCTTTGCGGCGGGGTCGGTCGAGGAAATGGTTGCCCCATTGGCTGTTGGTGAATTCTTCATTGTCCGGGTCCCACTGGAGTTTGTTGCCGGTCTCCCCGGTGACTT
>SKJD01000123.1 GCA_007116095.1 Candidatus Hydrogenedentota bacterium | reverse complement strand
GCGCCCCACCAGGCCATCGGCCGGGTTGACGATGTTGCTGACCACCAGATTGGGACGGTCGGGTTGTGTGATAACCGTTACGGGATCGGATGCCATCCGGTTATTGTCGGGTGGGCCACTTTCCAATATGGCGTTCAACGCATCGACTTGAACAACATAGCGGTAATCGCCCGGTTCAATACGTCCCGGCGTCGTGATGGTATGTGAGACGGTGTAGCTGGCCCCCGCTTCCAAGACTTCCGTGCGCACCACATCGCCCAGGGGCGTGATGCTCCCGGACGCATCATGGTGCAATGTCAGACGATCGCTCCACATGGGATTGGCCCGCACTTCCCCTTCATTGGTTACTGTCCAGGAGACGGTGATGGCTTCATCGCCTTCGGCTGTTTCCGGGGCCGTTAAATCCGTAATAACCAGGTCAGGTAGAAGCAAGGTGGCCGGGGCGTCACTGATGCCGCAATTGTCGGTTTCGTCCAGCTCCCGAATGAGGTTGGTGCTATCCACGCACACTACGACATAGTACTGGTCAACGTTCAGGCTGGGTAAAAGAACCACGGTTTCGCGGGCGGCGCTTTCGCCCGGCGGAATGTCGCCCTCAAACGACACGGTCCGCAAGAGCGTATCGTTCCCAATTTGAGCGTCTGTCGAAAGGTATAACCGTTCAAGCCAGGGGCCTTCTGCAATGTCGGCGCCCGTGTTGGCCGTTGTCCAGGCTATGGTTACCTGGGTATTGGCCCCCGCAGGCGCCGGGGTGGCGACGGAAGTCACTACCAGGTTTGGCAAGGGTTCTTCCGTGACTGATACGAACGCAAACGGGGACTCAACGAGATTGTTCAATTCGCCCGATACGCCTTCATAAAGAGTGTTATCGTCGTCCACGGAGACGAACACTTTGTATGTCCCCACGGCTGAAGGCAGTGTTGCGTTGATAGTGCGAAGCATGACGTCGCCGGCTTCCAATACGCCCGAAAACGGCAAGGCGCCAATCGGGAATGCATCGGCAAAGTCGCCGGTGGCCGACATATAGGCGCGGTCGGTCCAATTGCCAACCGCATCGACCGTACTGTCGTTCAGCACTTCATACGTAATGCTGAATGGCGCGTCTGTGTAGCCGCTACCGGCGTGATCCGTGATCTGCACCGGGATTAGGTCCGGGGCGACCAGGGTTTCCCCTTGGAGTTCGTAATTATAGCTTTGTCCCGCAATCCCGTGGGCGGCGTCTTCGTCGGTCGTGATGGTCAGGGTGGCGCTATGGTTGCCGGGCGCTCCGTCTGGCGTATAGGTGATTTCCAGCGCATGGGCGTTGCCGGTGGTTATGAGCGTGCCGGGCGTGAAGGACGGCAATGAGAATCGCCCGGTGTCGTCGCCGCTGAAGGTCGCATTGAGTAGGATTAGTCCGGTGAGCGCGGCGTCATGTCCCGTATCCGGCGAGCTGTTCTGGATGTTGATGGATTGGGTTCCGGCGTCGCCGGATTCCCGCCCGCCAAAATCCAGAACACCGTCCGGCGCCAGGCTGCCTTCGTACTGTGGGCCGACCCCGGATGCCGCAAGCTCGATTTGCGCGCTGCCGGCGTTTGAGAAAACGTCGATGGTATCGGTAAACGACCCGCGCCCGGAAGCGCTAAAGCTGAAATTGAAAACTTCTAATTCGCTGAAGTCCAACGAGAATACATTGGTCGGATCGGGGCCGGAAAACGGAGGACTGGCGGAAGTCAGAGAACCTTCGAGTAGGGAACCTATGCCGCCGGCATTCATTACAGAAAGGCTTCCGGTATTTTCTGTTCCCAGACGGGTTGGGCCAATATTAAGCGTGTTGCCAGTTGTAGGATCGGTAAGCAGTACCGGTTCGCCTTCCTGTGTAAAGCCAGCATAACGCACCGCCGCTTGGGAGTAGTTGTAAAAACCAAAACGGCCTTCGGGAAATTCGTCATTCTCGAAAAGTCCCTCAGGCAAGTCAGCAATGTGAACATCAAATATTTTTTGCTTGGTTGCGAATGGGCCGGAGTCGCCTTGAATATATATTATAATTCGGTCGCGAAAATAATGCAGTTCAAATTGATAATTCACAAACTGACGCCAGCCTTGTCCGGAACCTGTGACCGGGGGAGCCAAGTTGGTGATCGTTATATTACTTGTGGAAGAAAACGTCCATAACTGATTTGATATGCCGCTACCGGAATATACCCCATCCACATAGGCAAGGCGAAATCCCTCTGGAGCGCCGGACTGGACATATTTCTTCCAGTCAAATATGATGAAATCGTTGCTGTTGGTCGGGTCGCTGTTGGCGGATAAGGGTTTCTTATAGCCGATCACAAAGCCTATGAAATCATCATCTGAAGTCGTTTCAACCGAAAACGACCCGCGAATAATCGTATCAAAAAAGGTATCTGGGCTGACAAAAAATGTTGGGTAGGTGGAGTTTAGGGTTTGTACGACGGAGAGTCCATCTGCAGCAATATTCCAGTTGGCCCCGCTCAAAATGCCTTCCTGGGTCCAACTGAACAATGAAACTTCTGTGCCCCGCATCCGCTGATCGATATGGATGTTGTCCAGCGCCAAAAAATCTTCGCCGTCGCCGGAGTCCGCCGATTCCCATTCGATCGTCAACGCTATTGGACTAATGATTTGGGTATTGTACTTTATATGGGAGGCGCCGCCGGGCCAGAGTCGGGTCTCTTCGTGGAACACCGTTCCGTCGGCATCGAAAATGCGTAATGTCCCTGTACGCTCATTACTCCAGGCGGCATAATCAAAGCTGTTCAGTATGACATCATACCCGGAATCCGGCGTAAAGGTAATTTGCCCCAAGGCGCCGGAAGGCTTGGCATAGACAATGCGCTCCAGATCGCCAAAGCCGGCTGATCGCCAGGCAATGGTCCCGGCGCTGGCATATGCTATTTCGATATTGGGCGTCCAGCCATCCCCTTCTTCGTATTCAAAGCGGTATGCACCTACGACTTGTGGCGATTCAGACGCCCTGTCCCCATAGGCAACGGGCAATTCTACTTCCTCGGCAAGCGCATCGCCCGACGGGTGGTGCGCAATATCAAAGGTGAATACTGTTGCTCGCGCTTGCTGCACGGGCAAAATTGCAACAAGACTTATAATCATTACATAGCTTATCAGGAAAAGATTTGAAATTTTCATTACAAACACCTTTCATGGTTTTATTTTATTTTACAATGGGATGCTGAAAATGTCAAACAATTTTTGTTTTGCCGGGCAATTGCATGAATGGTGTTTGTGCGAGCCGACTGGCTATTATTGAGAGGAGATAGGAAGGGGGAAGGAAGGAAGGGTCCAGGCATGATGGGCCGGTAGTGAATATTAGTCCAATTTCTCTAATTTAACCCGGTCACTGTCTCATTATCGTTGACAGCTTCCGGATTCCGCAAGACGGATAGAAAAAAGAACAGCATATTTGAGCCGGTTTAAGGGCCCAAATATGCTGTTTTGGTTAGTTCAGGTCTGAGCGCTATTGGGCGTTCAGTTTGCTCTCGAAGGTGTAGGCGCCGGAGGGCGCGGCGAGTGTCACGTAGCCTTCGTCGCGCGCGATGACTTCAAGGAACTCGGAGTCCGCTATCGGCGCGCCGTCCACGTAGACTTCGGCGTCCTCGGCGGCGGGCACATGAATCTCCGCGGTGGTGTTGGCCGGGATGATCACGTTGAGCGTGAAGCTTTCGCCGTCCCGCTTCCATTCGCTCTCGATAAGGCCATGGATGGATTCATGGGCCGCACGAACATGGTCGAGCGGTGGCGCGTCGTCCAGGGGAGCTTCCATGGGCAAGCGGGGTTTGATGACGATCGTGTCATAGCCGGGCTCTGCCGCCTTGATGCCCGCGAGCGTATCGAACATCCATTCCACCACGGCCCCGAAGGCATAGTGGTTGAACGAGTTCATGGTGTAGCCATGGCGATCAAAGCCATCTTCCAGCGTGTAGCTATCCCAGCGTTCCCAGACCGTTGTGGCGCCTTGCACCACGGGGTAACCCCACGAAGGGAAGCGTCGGCTTTGCATCAACTTAGCCGCCAACTCAAAGTGACCGTGCTCCGTGAGTACAGGCAATATGGAGCGCGTGCCGAGAAAGCCGGTGGACATGCGGGTGTCGTTGTCGATGATCAACTCCGCCAGGTAATCGGCCGCGGTTTGCCGTTTGTCTTCGGGCAACAGATCGAACCACAGCGCGAGCACATAGGCGGTCTGTGAATCCACTTCAAGGGTTCCGTCATCCTTGACGTAGGTCTCGTTGAATGTGGCCTTCACGTTTTCAGCCAGCGTCCGGTATTTCGCGGCGTCGGCCTGTTCGTTCAGCACCTCGGCGATATCGGCCATGAGCGCGGCGCTCGCGGCGTAATAGCAATGGTCGACGTACTCAATGGGTGTGGGATCGCTCATGTTGAGCCAATCGCCCCAACCGTTGCCGAGTTGCCGGCCCATGTAGTCCGGACTCACGTTTATGCGGAAGTTGATGAAGCGCTGCATGGAATGATAATGCTCGCGCAAGGCCCGTGTGTCTCCATAGGCCTCGTACTGGGCCCACGGCACGATGAGCCCCGCGTCCGTCCAGGCCGTGGCGTAGGGTTTCCCGCTACCGCCGTGTTGCATGGGGTAGGGCGCATAATCGGGATACGCGCCTTCCTCGGTCTGCGAGTCCCGCAAATCCTGGAACCACTTCGTGAAGAAGGCCCCCACGTCCGCGTTCAACGTCGCTGCCTGGGCATAGACTTGGGCGTCGCCCGTCCAACCGAGGCGTTCGTCACGCTGCGGACAATCGGTCGGGATTTCGAGGAAATTCGAGCGCTGGGTCCACACGACATTTTCAAAGAATTTATTGAGGATGGGGTCCGAGCTATCGAAATCACTGACCAGGGGCGTGTCCGAATGCAACACGACACTTTCGATGTCGTCCTTGGTCAGCTCGCCGGGATAGTTCGTGACCTCTGCATACTGGAATCCATGGAAGGTGAACCGGGGCTCAAAAGTTTCGCCGCCTTCATCGCCGCGGAGGGTGAAGATGTTGGTCGCCTTGGCCTCCCGCAGATTTTCAACCAATAGGCTGCCGTCCTGGTGCAGCATTTCCCCGTGGCGGATGGTGATCGGATGGCCTGCAGGGCCTTCAGCGCGCAACCGGGTGACCCCAGCCGTGTTTTGACCAAAGTTAATGATGTAGCTTCCGTCTTCACGCTCGGTTATCTCGACGGGCTTCAACACTTCGGTGGGACGCACGGGTTGCTTGGGATAGGCGCTGAGCACCGGAGGCTCCTTGAACCCCAAGTCCACTTCCCGCGAGCCGCCGGCGTCCGAATAGGTTGCGATCAATTCGCCGTTCTCGCTGGCGTGGACCGCGTCTTCCCAGTCACTGGCGTCGAAGCCGGGCATCGCCCAGCCCTCGGGCGCCAACCGCGCGTCGTAATGTTCGCCCATGAGGTGATCCGCCGCTGTGTAAGCGCCGGTTCCTACTTTCCACCCGGGCTGCGTGGCCACGATCTCCGTTGACCCGTCAGCATACTCGATTTCGAGCTGGATCTTCAGGGACGGCGTCTTGCCATAAAAGTAACGTCCACCCCGGTTTACTCCATAGTTCACCAGCGGAGCATAGCCGAGATAGCCTGAGAACCAACCATCGGCCAGGATGGCGCCAATGGCGTTTTCGCCTTCGTCCACGAGCTCCGTCACGTCGAAAGTGTTGTAATAGACCCGCTTGTGATAATCCGTCCACCCCGGCATGAAACGATCTTCGGTCACACGTTCGCCGTTGATGTGCAGGTCGTAATTACCCAAGGCCGTGGCGTACACGGTAGCGCGTTTAATAACATTGTTCGCCTGGAAATCTTCCCGGTAATAGCGGGCGGGCGGCAACACGCGGTGCTCGGGGGTAGCCTCAAGCACGCGCTCATCCAGAAAACTGATCCACTCAGCCTGCCAATCGCGATCATTCAGCAATCCCATGGACCAATGCGCAGGTTCGGCCCACTCCGAGGCTTCGCCATCCGCATCCCAAACCCGCACGGTCCAGTAAACCTGTACGCGGGACTCTAGCGGTTTGCCGGTATACACGATATGCCGGGTCTGGTTTGACTCCACCCGCTGGCTGTCCCACAGATCAGCTTCACCGGGGGCAAGTTTGTCCGGCGAAGTAGCTGCCAGCACCTGGTACGCCGTTTGATTAGCTCCCCGCGCATCCGATTCCACCACCCAAGCTAAACGGGGTTGCTGTTCATCAATACCTAAGGGATTTTCCAGGTATTCCACGCGCAGGCGCGTGGGCTCTAACGCTTCCGCTTCCAGAGCGGGAATACCCGTAAACAGCATCGCTGTTCCAAGGGTCACACAGGCTAAAAGCCTAATCATATCATTTTCTCCTTCTTACTACGTTGAATAAATGCCCATTCGTAAAGGTCCAGATCGGTTGATTTTTACGTTTGGACGCGGCCCTCCATGGTACAGGACTGCGCCTCTGACTTACAAATACGCGAAGCCGAAGCCATAATTCTTCAAACCTAAAATCACGGCCCTGCACAAGACAAAGTATGCTTTTCTCGGATAAGCCAAAAAAAAGG
>SKJD01000055.1 GCA_007116095.1 Candidatus Hydrogenedentota bacterium | reverse complement strand
TAAATAAACACAAAGCGCCAGGATGGCATCTTGTCATGGCAGCGATCCAGGTAAAGACAAATACGCTCTGAAACAAGGCGACCCGTCCGGTGTGGGAGGACAGTCACATCCGGACGGGTCTTTATGGTGTAGGAATGGGATAGCTGATTTCAGGAGGCGGCTACCGCCTCAGGCGGCAGCCGCACGCACGCGACGTATCGCGGAATGGGTTATTTTACCGGCTTCCAGGTGCCTTGCATGCGGGTCAGGTTGGAGACCACCAACTGGCGCATGTAGTTCATCTCGGCCGGCATCTTGTCGGCGAGACGCATGAAGAGTTCCTCGTGGGAGAGCACCTCTTCCATCCAGACCTTCTTGTCGATGGAGGTAATCTGCTCGTAGAGCTCCTTGGAGAAGTCCAAGCCTTCCCACTCGATGTCTTCATAGGCCGGTACGCTGCCCAGCGGGCCTTCGATGGCGGACGTCTTGTTGTGGACGCGGTCGACAATCCACTTCAGGACGCGCATGTTTTCGCCGAAGCCCGGCCAGATGAACTTGCCGTCTTCGTTCTTGCGGAACCAGTTGACGGAGAAAATCTTGGGCGGGTTGCTGATTTTGCCGCCCATCTTCAGCCAGTGGGCCCAGTACTCGGCCATATGGTACCCAATGAAGGGCAACATGGCCATGGGGTCACGACGCACTTGGCCGATGGAGTGGGCTGCGGCGGCCGTGGTTTCTGAACCCATGGTCGCGGCGAAGTACACGCCCTGGTCCCAGTTCGCGGCTTCCATGACCAGCGGCATCGTGGTGCTGCGGCGGCCACCAAAGATGAAGGCGCCGATGGGCACACCCTTGGGATCTTCATAGGCCGGGTCGGCTACGGGACAGTTCGCGATGGGCGCGGTAAAGCGCGCATTCGGGTGCGACGCGGGCCGGCCGCAATCCGGGGTCCACTCATTGCCCTGCCAGTCGGTCAGCTTCGCAGGCGGTTCGTCGGTCATCTCTTCCCACCAGACATCGCCGTCTTCGGTCAGAGCGACGTTGGTGAAGATGCTGTTTTCCTTGATGGATTCCATTGCGTTGGGGTTGGAATCGTAGGAGGTACCGGGGCATACGCCGAAGAAACCGGATTCCGGGTTGATAGCGTAGAGCTTGCCGTCGTCGCTGGGCTTAATCCAGGCGATGTCATCACCGATGGTGGACACCTTGTAGCCATCAAAAGCCTTCGGCGGAATCAGCATGGCAAAGTTGGTCTTGCCACAGGCACTCGGGAAGGCCGCCGCCACATAGTCCTTCTGACCATCGGGGGCTTCCAGGCCCAGGATGAGCATGTGCTCGGCCATCCAGCCTTCTTCCAGGGCCATGTTGGAGGCGATGCGCAGGGCGAAGCACTTCTTGCCCAGCAGCGCGTTGCCGCCGTAACCACTACCGAAGGACCAGATTTCACGGGTATCCGGGAAATGGCTGATGTATTTGTGGTCGTTGTTGCAGGGCCACTTGACGTCTTCTTCGCCCGGCTGAAGCGGCTTGCCCACCGAGTGGACGCACTTCACGAATTCGCCGTCGGCGCCCAGCGCGTCCAGCACGGCAGCGCCCATCCGGGTCATGATGCGCATGTTGACCACCACGTAGGGCGAGTCGGTCAATTCGATACCGATGTGCGAGATGGGCGAGCCGATGGGGCCCATGCTGAAGGGAATCACGTACATCGGGCGGCCCTTCATGCAGCCCTTAAACAGGCCGCTGAGGGTTTGCCGCATCTCGTCCGGGTCAATCCAGTTGTTGGTCGGGCCGACATCCGCCGGTTCCTTCGTGCAGATATAGGTCCGGTCTTCCACGCGCGCCACGTCTTTGGGGTCAGAGCGGAAATAAAAGCTGTTCGGGCGCTTCTTCTCGTTCAGCTTGATGGCCATCCCTGCGTCAACCATCTCTTTGAAGAGGCGGTCATACTCTTCCTGCGTACCGTCACACCAGATGACCTCATCCGGGGTCGTGTGTGCAGCAACTTCTTTGACCCACTGCTTCAAAGCTTCGTTTTTTACGTTGGCCTCTACCATCATTCATTCTCCTTTGCCAAAAGGCACTGGTTGCAAAATATAACGCCGGGACTCAGAATGACTCCGAGAAACCGCAAACCGTGCGCTTGAGCGAACCGGTCGTCCCGCCATGGTTTCGGCGTTATAATGTCTATTGCCAAGGGCTTGCAGGGAATAATGCCGACATTTCAGTCGTTCAATTTATTCGTCAACTGCAAATGCCCAGTACAGCACGGGTTTGATACTGCAATAGCTTACTCAAATGTCTTGTCTTGCATGCGAAGGATATATGCTTTTTATTGTGTTTCCAGACAGGCTACACCGTAGGTTACTATACCGTCACCGCTGTAATATTGCCCTGCCAAGCTCTGCGCGCAGACATAAGGGTAGTGCTATTAAAAATTGAAAATGCGCTTATGAGTTCCAGCGAAATGCCGGCTCAAGATTGCGGGGTTGCAGGTTTAGCGTAGTTGCTGCCGGCTGCATTCGCCTCCGGATGCCCCCCCTTGCAGCTCCACCTTGTTTCGGTTGAATCCGTTTGTAAGCTAATGGCGTGTTGTTCTGCTGCGCTGCCTTGTCGGCGGCGTATTTCGGACACGCTTCCTAACACCTGGTCAAATTGGGATTGTATTGCCTAAATTACCCAGGGCGCTAAGCCGACCCCCCCCGTTCGCAGCGCTGTCTGTAAGATGTGTTGCTGCGATACTTATTTTGGCAGTGCCAGGCTAGGTCTTACCCCTGGTTGATGAGTTCTGCTTGTCTCATCGTTCAAAGTATAGCAAACGTACAGGATTAAAAACAAGTTTTTATTGTTTCTCGGACCACATTTCTTGGATAACCCCTGCTTCCCGGCGCCTGCCCCTCCCTAAACGATTCGACGCTTTACTCATTAAGCGCCATTCCTCCAAATGGGTACGTAAAACTTCGTTTTTTCACCTGCATACTGTATGATGAATGACCTACTCAACGAATTGCAGCTTTCAAACTTAAAACAGGGGGCCCCCTACCAATGCAGTCAATAACGTACCAAACATTGTTGCGTAGCGCTTATGCGTTTGCCATCCTGGGCTTGGGCCTGCCGGTATTCAACGCTTCCGGAGCCGAAGAAAACGCCATGGACGCGAATGGCTACCCGCCGCATCCGCCAGAAAAACGCCTCGTCGGGATTGCTTACCAGACCTGGTTCCCACCGACTGCCTGGGACTATGTTTGGGGCACGCCGGAGCTGGGCCATTACAGCTCCGACGATCGGGAAGTGATTCGTCAACATGCCGCCTGGCTATACGACGCAGGCGTGGATTTCATCTGGATTGACTGGTCGAACAATGTCGACCACGATCCCGACCTGCCGCCGGGTGCGCCTATCCTGGACGAGGATGGCGAACGCTATCTGGCGAACCGGCCGGATATCCTGGCCATCGAAACCGCCACGGAAATACTCTTCGAGGAATATGCCCAACTGGAAGAACGGCCCAAAATCGCCATTTTCGCAGGGGCGCAGCCAGCGGCATCAGCCACGGACGGACGTTTGCAGCGGAAAGCCGATCAGATTTACGACACCTTCATCGCAAATCCGGATTACCGGGATATGTACGTCACCCATCTCGGCAAGCCGTTGCTGGTGGTCTATGTCGGCACGCCCTCACCCTGGCAGACCGGAACGGCGGACTGGGACGACCCGCGCTTTACGGTGCGCTGGATGACGGGCTTTGTTACCGAGCAGCCGCCTCTGCGAACCGATGACCTGATCAGCCGTCATGGCTATTGGTCCTGGGAAGACCGGGTCGCACAAACGTACACCCTGCACGATGGACAGCCGGAAGCGATGGTCGTGGTGGCCAGTTGGCGGCAACAGGCCGAGCCTGGAGAAGACAGTTATATCCCCGCCCGAGGACGAGAAGATGGCGCCACCTTCCGCGATCAGTGGGCCCGCGCCCGGGAAATCGGTCCCAAGTTCGCCATGGTCGTTTCCTGGAATGAATGGACCCTTGGCGAGGCCGTGGACGACGAAATCAGTAAGGACATCGAGCCCTCGGAAGAACACGGGCATTTCTACCTGGAGTTGCTGAAAGAAGAAATCGCGAAGTTCAAAAGCGAAACCGAATAAGTAGCACTTTGCATAAATAAGGGACCCGGTGAATGTCGCCCAACATTCTACCGGGTCCTGCGTTATTAGGGTGTAGTTCTGATATTACCGCCAGAACAACACATTATCAGGCAATTTCGAATAGTTTTCTCTAAAAGCGAGACTATAAAGACGTTTGCCGGAAAAAATCGGTGATTTTTTTCTAGAAAACCCCTGGGTTAACCTCAACCGTCATTCCTGCGCAGGCAGGAATCCAGTTCGATGTGAAAACACAACAATACAGTAATAAAATGGTATGCTTTGGCACATGGTCATAAGGCCTGGTTAAAGTATCTCGTGTTAAGTCAACGTGTCTGGATGCCTGCCTTCGCAGGCATGACGTGGGTGGGGAACCCCCACCCACGCGGGCGAACACATGGTTCGCCCTTACGCTTCGAAATAAATGGAAAATCGGTAACATCAGAACTACACACCATTTTTACAACGACACTGGATTTTCTATCTCCTACCCTGCGGCGGCGCGGCGGCGTTTCCAGGCCGGCTCCGGCGGTGTCTCGGCAATCGGCGCGTGGCTGGGCAGGCCCATACCTGCGGAAAACCACATCGCATCGGGATCATCCAGCATCTTGGTTATGGTCGTACGCAGCTCGGGATAATACGCGGCCCGGCAGGCTTCTGTCGCATGGACAACGACTTCCCCCGTCTGATTTTCCGATACACAATGCAGGTAGACATCACAATTCCCCTGGCGCGCCACCAGCTTTTCCGCGAGCTTTTGCAGGGTCTTCTGCTCCACCTTGTCCGAATTCACCCGCACATGAATGGCGCGGGTCAGGTATTTCTCCGCATCTTCAATGGGGATGATGAGGGACGCCAACAGCCCGGCCTCGCTGTTGCGGTAGCTGATACGCGCCTGCAACATGACGATGGTATCGGGCTGCATCCAGGGAGCGACCTGTTCGTAGATATCGCTGAACAGGGTCACTTCACAATTACCCTCCAGCGTCTCCATGGTGACAAAGGCCATCTTTTTGCCCTGGCCCGTAATGTGCGTTTTGATAGTTCCGATCAGCCCGCCAATATTGACTTCCTTGCCGTCCGGCAGATCGTTGAGTTCCGAAGGGCGTACCGTGCCGAACGTATCGAGTATATGTACATAGCGGGTCAGGGGGTGACTGCTGGCGTACAGGCCCAACACCTCCTTCTCCATTTTCAACAGGCTCTGCTCGTCCCACTCGGGAATGTCCGGCTTCTGCCGCATGGTAACCACCGCCTCTTCCATGCCGCTCATGTCAAAGAGCGAGGTCTGGCCGACCAGGCGATCCCGTTGGGCACTCTGCCCTTCGCCGATGGCTTGATCCAGCACCGCTTCCACCTGGCTGCGCGACCATCCGGTGCTGCGGAATGCGCCGGCCTTGTTCAGGCTTTCGATAAGCCGCCGGGCTGCCACCCGTGTATCCAGTCGGGCGCAGAAATCAAAGATATCCTTGTACGGCCCGTTCTCCTCACGCTCACTTACGATGGCGTGGGTCGGAGCGTCACCGACATGCTTGATTGCCCCAAGCCCGAAGCAGATATCCTTGTCCACGACCGTGAAGTCTTTGAAACTCTGGTTGATGTCCGGCGGGAGGACTTTGATGCCCACGCGCCGACACTCCTCGACATAAAGCGCAACCTTGTCGAGGTTGCCCGACTCACTGGTCAGCAGGGCGCACATGAACTGCACCGGGAAATTTGCTTTGAGGTAGGCCGTCTGGTAGGCCACGAAAGCATAGGCCACACTGTGGGACTTGTTGAAGCCGTAGCCGGCGAACATTTCGATCTTGTCCCAGATCACCTGGGCAAGATTGGCGTTGATGTCCTTTTTCGCGCAGCCATCAATGAATTTTGCCTTCTGCTCGTCGAGCAGGTCCCGCTTTTTCTTCCCCATGGCGCGCCGCACGATGTCGGCCTGGCCCAGCGAAAAGCCACCGCAACTCTGCACCAACTGCATGACCTGTTCCTGGTATACAGCGATACCGTAGGTCTCTTCGAGGATGGGCTTGGTGATGGGGTGGTCGTACTTGATGCTTTCGGGGTTGTACTTGCCCTCGATGTAGGTGTCGATGAACTGCATCGGGCCGGGCCGGTACAGGGCCACCAAAGCGCTCATTTCCTCCAGACTTTGCAGGCCGATGCGCTTAGCCAGATCACGCATGCCCGCACTTTCCAACTGAAAAATGCCGAAGGTCTGCCCGGAACGCAGGAGCTGGTAGGTCTTGTCGTCGTTCAGGTGGATATTGTCGATGTCGATCTCAATGCCCTTGCTCTGCTTCACCAGACGCACGGCATCATGCACTACGGTCAGGGTGCGCAGGCCGAGGAAGTCCATCTTCAGCAGGCCAACTTCCTCCACGCACTTCATTTCCACCTGGGTCGCCACGGTGTCCGAGTTGGCGGCCTTGTACAGGGCCACGTGATCGGTCAGGG
>SKJD01000118.1 GCA_007116095.1 Candidatus Hydrogenedentota bacterium | reverse complement strand
TAACCCCGATTACCTGTAAATCCCGGCTCGGCTCCCCATGAAATACATGCGCGGCCCAGGCCGCCGCTTTACGCGCATCCGTAACCTGGAAATAGGGTACTGAAATCGCCTCGGTCCCTACCGGCTGTGTACCGATCACCGCAACGGCGCCCCGCGCCAAGGCGTCCGGGATAAACGCATGGCCGTCTACATGTTCGCCAGCGCTCGCAACAAACAAGGTTCCCGGCTTTGCCAGCCGGGAATCTTCCACAACACCTGTTATCTCCAGGCTATCCAGCGCCTCCACTGCATGCGCCGAAGTCGGCTTCAACAGAGCATGCAGCGAAGGATGCCTAAATATCGTGCTCAATTTCATCGTCTACATCCTGGGGCCGTATTGAGAACTCCACCGCACACAGGGCAATCTGCTGTAACGGCGTTCCCGGCGGGGGGTCCTGGTTAACGGCCCAACCGGAGCCCCGCAAGTCCAACGGCAGCGATAATTGCGCCATCAACTCCTTCACCTGCCGCTTGGTCATGCCTTGAAAGTCCGGCAAGCCACGGGCGCCGTCGAGTATAACATCGCGTCTTTGCACCGTAAGTTCCCCACCATCCAACGGCTCCAACAAGTCATCCAGGGAAAACTCAATGAATTCCGGGTCGCCCATTTGCGCCATCATGGCATCAGTTGGGCGGTCGACGACCGCATCGGGATCAGCCACCAACCGCAGCGCCTCTTCGATAGCGTCTTCATCCCGCACTGGGTCCTTTGGGACATTCAGACGAATCAAAGATTCACGCACGACTTCCTTAAAAACCGGACCGCAGACATAACCGCCATAGCGAAAGTCATTTTTCGGTTCCTGCACAACGATAATCCCGACGATACGGGGATCAGCGACGGGCGCAAAGCCCGCGAATACCGTCGTATAGCGGCCGCGTTCATAGCCGCCGCCGCCTTCTCGCGCCATCTGCGCCGTACCGGTCTTCCCGCCAACGCGGAATTCGTCGATATTGGCGCGAGAGCCGGTGCCGTTAAGAACGACACTGTGAGACAATTCCAGCATTGTTCGGGCCGTGCCCGCCGACAGAATGCGTGTAGGCTCTGGCGGTTCATGACGAAAGACTGTATTACCCGACCGGTCGACCACGCGATCCACAAAATGCGGCTCGACCAAATAACCGCCGTTGGCGATTACCGCAAAGGCCTTGGCTAATTGCGGCATGGTCACGGCAATTTCCTGCCCCATGGGCAATGACCCCATCGACAGACGCGACCACTGGCTCCTGGGACGAAACAGGCCGACGCTTTCCATGGCAAACTGAGAAGAGGTCTGCTGCCCGAATCCGAAACGGCGCACCCAATCCTCGAAGCGTTCCGGCCCCAACAAGGCGGCAATCTTGATCATCGCGATGTTGCTGGACATCTCGTAGCTCTTCGAAAATGGCACCACGCCCAGCCTGTAATAATCCCGTATACGGTGTCCGTAGGGATTGAAGAAGCCGTTTTCACAGTTGATCATCGTGTCCGGCGTAATAAGGCCATGCTCCAGGGCTGCCGCCGCCACGACGATCTTGAACACGGAACCGGGCTCGAAAACATCGATAAGCGCGCTGTTCTTACGCAGCTCGGGATCGTATTGATCGTAGTGATTGGGATCAAAGGCAGGACGGTTTGCCAGGGCAAGGATCGCCCCGGTTTTCGGGTCCATCAAAATTCCCATCGCCCGCTTGGCGTTCACCTCCTCCATCCGCTTGTCCAGCTCCCGTTCCAGGGTATGCTGAATACCGGTATCAATGGTGAGGATCACATTGTCGCCACCCTGGGGATCGACATGTTCCAGGGTCAAGGAAGACAACAAACGGCGATGCACGTCTTTCCGGGCAATATAACGGCCCGGCTCAGATTTCAAATAGCGATCAAAGGCCAGCTCCACCCCTTCGGAAGCCTCCCCGACGCGATTGACAAAGCCCAGCAAATGCGACGCGGATTCTCCCTGCGGATAATACCGGACCGGCTCATGGCGAATATGCAATCCACCCTCCGAGAGCGCCAGAATGTCTTCGATCACTGCTTCCGGATACTCGGAAAGCCAGCGCTTAATCCAGACAAACTTGCGTGGGTTGCCGTTGGCGTCCCGGGAGGTCAAGCGCCGAAAAACGGTGCTTTCATCCATATCAAGCCGTTGACTCAGCACCAGGGCCAGGTGGGCGGGATCTTTGATGTAGCGTGGGTCCGCCCAGATGGAGGGCACTTCCCGGCTCGTCGCCAGCAAGAGGCCGTTACGGTCCAGAATTTCCCCGCGGGGCTCTTCCAGAATAATTTCACCGATGTGAAATTGTTCTTCCTGGGTCAGCTCCAAACGGGGATTCAAATGCACCATCGAAAGCCGCAGCGCAATAATGCAAAACGCGATGATAAAGCAATGTCGCAATAAACGTAGCCGGGCTTCCTGCTGGTCTTCCGGGCTCATATTGGCTGGTCGCACGGGACGCTTCGACGGGCTGCTACGGTACAACTTCATGCGTCGTCTTCTCCTTCGTCTAGCCAGGCTTCCAACAAAGCATACATTGCGTGATGCATGGGAAGGTAATACTGGGCGCCCTCAAGAATCCGTTCCGCAGGTTGCACAAAACGGTAGGCTGCATTCTCACGCAACTCTTCCGCCCCTTTCCGAAGCAAGGACTCGACATCCTCCGGACGCATTTCCAGGTGACACTGCAAACCGATGATGCGGGCGCCATATATAAAGCCCTGATGCGCGCAATTGCCATTCTGCAAGGTGCAGGTAGCGCCGTGTGGAAGGGTGAATGAGTCCCCATGCCAATGAAAGACCGTGAGGACTTCGGGAAAGGACGCAAAGAGGCGGTTCCGCTTTGCGGGGTTGGTGGGGAATACCGGGTACCAGCCGATTTCTTTCTCGTGGCGCCCAT
This sequence comes from Candidatus Hydrogenedentota bacterium, assembly GCA_007116095.1. GTDB lineage: Bacteria > Hydrogenedentota > Hydrogenedentia > Hydrogenedentales > SCBR16-9 > SCBR16-9. Next base: position 3,667 of record SKJD01000118.1, on the reverse strand, counting down.
CGATCTTGTTGTGCGTCACCGCCGCACCCAGCACCGAGGCTATCATCTGAGCGCCAAGGCATATGCCCAACACGTACTTGTCGGCGGTGACCATGGAGCGAAGAAAGTCTTTTTCGGCGTGCAGCCAGGGATACGTGGCTTCGTCATGGACGCTCATCGGGCCGCCCAGGCTGAGGACGCCGTCCATGGCCTCCGGCGCCGCAGGCAACTCGCCGGCATAGAGCCGCACCAGTTCGAGGCTATGCCCATGTCGCCGCATCCAGGAAGCAATGATTCCAGGAACTTCATGGGGTACGTGTTGTAAACATTGGAAATGCATTGCGCTATCCTGTAGCGATGGGAATGGGGCGTATTAAATCGCTTGCCTGCTGCTTAATCGGGATGGCGCTCCGTGAAGCTCAGAGCGAACCCAGCAATTCCTCCAACGACCCGTCCAAATCCGAATCGGACGCTTCCGCCGACGTATCTGTTTCTGGCTCCACTTGTGGATTCAATGCCGGCTCACGAGGCATGCCCAATATGGCCGAAATCGGCGCCGACAAGGTTTCCACACGGAAATCCTGCGCCGATGCGCTTGCAGCAGACGTATCCAGCTCCGACTCTATACCCTCTTCCGCCGACGTCACGGCATAGGGTGCATCGTAGGATTCAACCTCATAGCCACCGCCGTAGGGCATGGGTGCACCCATATCGTCCGAATAACCAACTTGTTGATAATCCCGCTCCAACTCGGAAGCCTCCACCTTCATGGGCGCACTCAGGAATCCGTCCAGGCCCTGCTCGATACGCTGGAACATCGTCGCGCCGCGCACCATCATGTTGTGGACAAATCGGGCGACGCCGTCTTCTTCATATGCGGACCAGTTCATCGCGCCTGATTGCGCGCTCCGCTGCGCCAACACCATCCGCCCCTGTCCCGAGGCCGGACTATTGATGCTGCCGTCGTAGGTGATCAAATGGACCTGCCCCGGTTCGGGTTCGCCCAGGCCCAAGGCCTCCGCTCTCACGGAAAGCCGATCCATCCGCTCCAGGCTGGCGCGGTTGACCGACAACGTAATCAGTTCTTCATTAAGGCGTTGGCGCTCGCTGTTCAGGTAGTTGGTCATGTAGTCATGGTGGCGCATTTTAATGTTCAGCCAGGCATCCACATAAAGTGGAGAAAATGCAATGAAGACCACAAGAATCCAACGCTTCCAGCCACGAAGCGCTCTTCGCTGCATTCTTTTGGTTACCTGTTGCATACTTGTTCCTCCACCGCTATCCGACACCGACGCCCGGGGGCGTCTATCTACTCCACATAAAACACATCTGTAATTCCCGCGCCGGGTTAACCACGCAGTACCGCTATGAGGCGCCTTGGGCCAGGCGCTGTACCGCACGTAGCTTGGCGCTCTTTGACCGGGAATTTCTCGCCATTTCTTCCTCATCCGGAAGGACAGGCTTTCGCGTCAGCAACACCACCCTGGGCGGAATTTCCTTGAGTATCCGTCCGTCAGGTCGCAGCAGCCGTTCTTTACGGGAAGCGGCCCGTAACGCCTGCTTCACCACCCGGTCCTCCCCGGAGTGAAACGTTAAAACGACCAGACGCCCACCGGGGTTCAATACCGATATGGCCGCCTCAATGCCACGCTCCAACCCTTCCAACTCAGCGTTTACCGCCATGCGTATGGCCTGAAACACGGTGCGTATTTCATCCGGTTCGCCCTTTACAAAGGACAGAGCATCGCGTATCGCGGCCACCAGGTCTTCCGTGCGCTCCAACTGCATGGCGTCTCGCCGGCGTAGAATGGCGGCGGCTATCCGTTTCGCCGGGCCGACATCGCCATAGCGCCGCAACACGGCGCTGAGAGTGGCTTCGTTCTGCTGCGCCAGCCAGGCGCGGGCCGTCTCTCCGGAGGTCGTGTCCATCCGCATATCCAGCGGGCCCGATACCTGGAAGCTGAACCCGCGTTGCGCCTGGTCCAGTTGCATGCTCGATACCCCGGCGTCTATCAGGATGCCGTCCACCCCGGACCAGCCCAGTTCGGCCACCACCGCATCAACAGCGCCATAATTCGCATGAACCAGTCGGCATTCGGCTTCCGTATTGGCGCGAATGTGCTCAAGACGCGCTCCAGCCAGGGCCAAGGCTTCAGGATCGCGGTCCAGCCCCAACAGCCGTCCACGCGTCGTCAGACGCGCCAGAATCTGGCTACTGTGCCCACCGGCGCCCACCGTGCAATCGATGTAACATCCTTCGGGGCGGATGGCCAGCCACTCCAAAACAGCATCGGCCATAACCGGAATATGCGGCGCCTTCTGGTGCTCTTCCATCTGGTAAATCCTCCGGCGCTCCAACGCGGCACAGCCACCTGGCCCCTGCACCCTGTTAGGGGTATCTTACCAAGCCCGAACTAATTCCATTCCGGCGGCTTCGTGTAAAAAAACCAGCGCAGGACAGGGCGGGGCCACGCTTTTCAGGCGGCATCCTGATAGGCGTGCAAAGCCTGGTTCTCGGATTCAAATGTCTGGAACAGCTTGGTCACGCCCACCGTACGGAACAGGCGTTCGGCGTAGAGATTGATACCGACCAGTTTCATGTCGCCTTGATTGTTCCGGCATTGCCGCAAACGCTCGACCAATACGCCGACACCCATGTAACTGATAAACTGCACCCCGCACATGTTGACGACAATGTGGCTGCGGTTTTCCCGCATGCAGGACATAAACTGGGACCGGAGCAGGCCTATGCCGTACTCATCAATGTCACCAGACAAACGCAGGATGGTGACTTTACCCGTATCGCAACGATCGACTTTAAGCATCCCGCTCTTCTCCTTGGGTTGCGGCAACATGGCTGCTGCCTTTGCCAAACAGCGCTGCTGCCATGGCCTTATATTGATCGGCTTCCCGCGCCTGATAAGCGCGCCAACCGTCTTCACTCCACATTTCGAGGTGATCACTCACGCCAATCAATACGGCCTCGCGATCAATCCCGGCAAATTCACGTAGATAGCCGGGCACGTTCAAGCGTCCCTGACGATCCAGTTTCGCCTTCGCGGCGCCGCCGATAAAAAACCGGCGTATTGCGGACATTTGCGGATCCAGGGGCGAACCACCTTCTAGTTCCTTGAGTAAAGTGTCCCATTGGGTTTTGTGAAACAGGAAAAGCGCCCCGTCAAAGCCCCGGGTGATGTACCAGACATCATGATCCAGGGCCTGCATGACGGAGCGGAACTGCATAGGCACAGTTATCCGGCTCTTATCGTCTATGGCAGTATGTGCTTCACCGTAGTACAAGGCAGTTTCCCTTTTCACCCACTTCCATCTACCTACAACCCATAATCTACCACCTCTACTCCACTTTGTCAATACTTTTTTGTACAAAAATACAAGATATGGTCGCTGGAAAAGCGGGGAGCCCAGCAAAAGCGGCATATATGGCGCACAAACAGACACAAGCTCATTTTCGATACCATATATGGCGTCTCGCAATTACTCAAATGATGAAAAATGGTGAAATAAAATAAATCGAAAAACTGCTATGTACCGATCCAGGCGGCGCCGTGCCGCGCAACCTGGGGCGAAAGCGGCAAAAAACCCCTGCATTTCCCCACAATCTCCCCCAAAAATCCCCGGTTTACCCCCGCAGCACCAAATCCCCATCGAAAAGCGTTGCAGGCGGTTC
>SKJD01000249.1 GCA_007116095.1 Candidatus Hydrogenedentota bacterium | reverse complement strand
GTAACGCTGCCATTGCTCTTGGGACGGAGAATACGTCCCAGGCGCTGGGCTTCCTCCTGACGTGAGCCGAAAGTGCCCGAGACCTGGATGGCGACGTTGGCGTCTGGCAGGTCAATGGCGAAATTCGCCACCTTTGAGACGATCAGGAGCCGTATTTCCCCCGTTCGGAATGCGCGGTAAAGTTTTTCCCGTTCCCCGTTGGGGGTGCGTCCGGTAATGATCGGCACCTGAAAATGCTTCTGGAGCACCTTGAGCTGATCCAGGTACTGCCCGATAATCAGCACATTGTCGTCCTTATGATGCGCTACGATCTGTTCACATACCCGGATTTTGCTCGGGTTCGTCGAGGCGATGCGGAATTTCGCCCTTTTAGCGGCAATGGCGTAGTCATAGCGCTCGGCCTCGGGTAGGGGGATTCGAATCTCCCGACAGCTTGCCTCCGCGATCCAGCCCTGTTTCTCCAGGACCTTCCAGGGCACATCGTACTTCTTGGGGCCGATCAGGCTGAAAACGTCCTCTTCCCGGGCATCTTCGCGCACCAGGGTGGCCGTTAGCCCCAGGCGACGGCGCGCTTGCAGGGCGGCCGTGGCGCGGAATACCGGCGCGGGCAGCAGGTGCACCTCGTCATAGACCACCAGCCCCCATTGTCCCGCGTCGAAAAGTCCGAAATGCAGGAAAGGGCCGTTCTTGTCCTTGCGGTAGGTTAGCACCTGGTAGGTAGCAATGGTGACTGGTCGGATGAGCTTCGTTTCCCCGCTGTACTCGCCGATGTCGTCTTCAATAAGCGAGGTCTTGTCGAGCAACTCACTCTTCCACTGTCGCAGCGCCACGGTGTTTGTCGTTAGGATTAACGTGTGCATTTGGACCGCATGCATGGCCCCAATCGCCACTACCGTCTTCCCCGCTCCGCAAGGCAGCACCACAACCCCGCTGCCGCCCCGCTTTGTACCGCCGGCGTGAAAGGCGTCCACGGCTTCCCGTTGATAGCGACGCAGCCCGAAAGGCTTGCCTATTTGGGTCTCTGCGCGTAGTTCGAAGGTCAACGGCGCCCCGGTGACATAGCCGGCCAGGTCCTCGACCGGATAGCCAATCTTGATAAGGGCGCTCTTCAGGTTGCCCCGGTCTTCCGGCTTCACGAAAATTCGTTTTTGATCCGGCGTCCCGGTGATAAAGGGCTGGAGCGTTTTTTGATTCAACAGCTCCATAATAAGCAGACTGTCATCCGAAGCCAGCACCAGCGTGCCGTCGGTCTCCCGGTAGAGCTTGATACGGCCGTAACGGGTAATCTGGTCCTCGATTTCGGCGATGATGTTCTGTGGAATCTCATACTTGCTGAAACGCTGTAAGCCCGTCAGGATTTCTTTGGCGTCCATCCCCATGGCGGCGGCGTTCCACAGCGACAACGGGGTAAGTCGGTAGGTGTGGATATGCTCCGGCGATTTCACCAGCTCCGCAAAGGGCGCCAGGCAGTCCCGGGCATCCTCAAAGGCGGGGCTGTCGGTTTCCAGCAAGATGCTGCGATCAGACTGTATAATCAGGATTTTTTCTTGGTCGGTCATAGCGCATAAGTGTAGCAAATGGCGATTGGGGAAACATAACCGCCCACTTGAGCGGTCTTGATGTGCACGCAAAATGCACCGTTCTGTTGAATGACTGGCGGCCAGGGCGTAGAATAAACCTTGGCCCGTTGTTGTATAGTCAAAGGGTGCATGCATTAGCACAGACAAGCCGTGTATGGCGCTGTGCTTTTGGGGTGATCATCCCCCCGCCATGGCGATGCACCAATCTGAAGTATAGCTCGAATGAAAGACAGGTAAGCCAATTCCATGTATATCGCATGTTCTACCCGGATCATTCCACGCCATTTCATGCTACGCTTTCAATTATGCCGATGGACCGCTGCGCTCATGGTGTTGGCCCTCTGCGGCGCCGGGTTGCCGGCGATGGCGCAGGTGGATGACGATGCCATTCCGGAATCCGACTATATTGTCATCTGCGAGATCGACACCGACATCAACAGCGGCGTTGCGGTAGTCGTCGAGCGGGCCATTCAGGAAGCGGCCAACGCCGAGGCCATTATCTTCATCATCGACACGCCTGGTGGCCGGGTGGACTCGGCGATTGACATAACCAACGCCATTCTGGAGGCCCCCGTAACGACGATTGCCTATGTGCGCGGCATGGGTGCTATTTCCGCCGGCGCGCTTATCAGTTTTGCCTGCGACCACATCGTCATGGCCCCGGGGACGAACATAGGCGCTTCCACGCCGGTGATGATGGGCGCGGATGGTCCCGGAGCCGTGGATGAGAAGTCCATGTCCTTTATCCGGGCGCGGTACCGCGCATTGGGTGAGGAAAAGGGACACAACCCGTTGCTAGGTGAGGCGATGGTCGATGCGGACATCGCCATTTACGGCGTGCCGGAGGCCGACGGTGGGTATATTATCTACAAATTGGAAAATGGCGTACCGGTAGAGGCGATCACCGCTCGTCAATTGCGAGGCGAGGCAGACCCCACGGATCCGGATGAAGAACAGGACATTATTGACAGTATTTTTGAGCCATTTGAAGACCAGGTGCCCGTTTCACTGGATGAGCTGAAAGATGCGGTTCGCCAAATAGCCCAAAACCAGCGCGAAGAAGATCAAGAAAACGGGGCGCCGGACGAGAATGATGCCTCCGCCTCCGCAGTAGAAGCCATTTCACTGCCTGCCGACCTGGAATTGCCTCCGAATGCCGAACTCATCTCCGAACCCGGCAAGCTGCTCACGCTGACGAGCCTGGAAGCGCAGCGTTTCGGCCTGGTGGATCATGTGTTGCGCAGTGAAGACGAAGTGGTCGAGCAATTCGGCTTTGCGGAGTTGAAGCGGCACCGGGTGGTCATGCGCTGGGACGAGGCCCTGTTTGCCTTTTTGACGAATCCGATCATCTCCTCGCTCTTGGTGCTGGCGGCCATGGGCGGCATCTATATTGAAGTGCGGACTCCCGGCTTTGGTATCCCCGGCATCATCGGTTTCACGGCCCTGGCCTTGCTCTTCGGAGCCCATCTGGTGGTCGGCATGGCGAGCTGGGTGGATGTGCTGCTGGTGGTTGTGGGGGTGGGGCTGATAATTGTGGAGCTATTTGTCTTACCCGGCTTCGGCTTTATCGGCGTCAGCGGGATCGTCATGATCCTCCTGGGTATTTACATGGGGCTCACGCGCGTCCCGATACCCGAATATACTTGGGACTACGAGCGGATGTACGACGCTTTACGCACCCTGGGGCTGGGGCTGACGATGTTCTTCGCTTTCAGCGTACTTTCCAGCTACTTCCTGCCCAAGTCGCCGCTTTTCCGGCGCCTGATCCTGGCCGATTCACAACAGGAATCGCAGGGGTACATGGTGCAGAGCGAGGAGAAAGCGACGGTGCGCCAGGGTATGCGTGGCGTGGCGACTTCCAGTCTGCGTCCGGCTGGTCGGGGGCGCTTTGACGGAAAGACCTTTGATATCATGACCCAGGGTGAATTCCTCGACAAAGGTACGCCCATTGAAATAATTCGTATAGAAGGCAACCGTCTGGTTGTTGCGGAATATAAGCAGTAAGGAAGGAGCGCGAAGCCGGATGGTCGACAAAGAAAGAGAATCGCTGATTAAGATGCTGACCCAATTGCTCAAGGAGATGGACTATGTCCAGTCCCAGGGAGCGGGGTATTACACCTGTGTACCCTTTGCCAGCCGCTACAACAAGCTGGTCAAGCAGTCCAAACGCATCTTCGGTAGTGACAATGCCTTGATTGATACCTTTGACGAGATCGAAGAAGTAGATCCCAAGGACCCTTCTGACAAGAGCAAGGCCTTGCTGGGTATTCGTATTGAAATCACCCAATTGATTTCCTTCATCGAATCCACCCGGGAGGACACGAAGTAATGTTTTGGCTGGCCTTGGGTTTGTTTCTCGCCGGGATCATATTGATCCTGGCGGAGTTCCTGCTCCCTGGTGGCGTCTTGGGAGTACTGGGTGCGATTCTGGTGCTTGGGAGCGCTGGCGTGGGGATTTACGAGTACCCCGAGTTGAGCCTGTTCATTGTGATCGGGCAGTTGCTCTTGGGGACCTTTATCATCCTGTTGGGGCTCGTGCTCATCTCGAAAACCGGGGCGGGCCGAGGTCTGACCCACTCGGATACCTTCAGTGAAGAGGAAGGCTATGTGAATCTGCCAACCAACGCCGGCCTGGTCGGGGCGCGGGGTACGGTGTTGACTGCGTTGCGTCCCGCCGGCACGATAGTAGTTGGCGACGATCGCATTGACGCCGTGTCCAATGGCGCCTTCATCGACAAGGGAACCGAGGTGCAGGTGATCGAAGTCCATGGAAACCGTGTGGTGGTGGAGCCAGTGGAACTGTAATCCGGCACATGATTGCCACTGTTAGTGATGATATTCAGCTAAAAATACTGCGAAATGCCCGTGGGTGCTTGCATTACATCAGGGCGCATGATAAGGTATGCACAGGCGCGGTACCTGTCGACGCAGCCGAGATTTCGGGCAGCTTTGCCCGTGAGAAAATAGCAACAAGAAAGGAACGCGTTCGATGAATCCTATTGTAATGGTTCTGGCCCTGATTCTCCTGTTGGGCCTACTTATCTTTTCCGTCGTATTAATCTCCTTCTTCCGGCTCTGGCTGCGGGCTTTGCTCTCCGGGGCCAGTGTCAGCCTGGCCAGCCTGGTCGGGATGAGCCTGCGTCGCATCAATCCCAATGTCATTGTAGACAGTCGGATTATGGCGGTGAAGTCGGGGCTTAACCTGAGCACCAACGAACTGGAAACCCACTACCTTGCCGGGGGTGACGTGGTGCGCGTCGTGCGCGCCCTGATCGCCGCCAACAAGGCCAACATCGAACTGAGCTTCAAGCAAAGCACCGCGATTGACCTCGCCGGCCGTGACGTGCTGGACGCTGTGCAGACCTCCGTGCGCCCCAAAGTAATCGACGCGCCGGACCCCTCCAAGGGCGCCTCCACCGTCGCCGCCGTGGCGATGGACGGTATCCAGTTAAAGGCCAAGGCCCGCGTCACTGTGCGCACAAACATCAACCGCCTGGTCGGTGGCGCCACGGAAGAAACCATCATCGCGCGTGTGGGTGAAGGTATCGTGACGACCATCGGTTCCGCCTCAACCCACAAGAAGGTACTGGAAAATCCGGACATGATCTCGAAGGTCGTGCTGGAACGTGGCCTTGACGCCGGCACCGCGTTTGAAATTCTCTCGATTGACATCGCCGACATCGACGTGGGCGAGAACATCGGCGCGACCTTGCAGATTCGTCAGGCCGAAGCCGACAAGCAAATTGCCCAGGCCCGCGCCGAAGAACGCCGCGCCATGGCCCGCGCCCGCGAAACCGAAATGCAGGCACAGGTCGTCGAGATGCGCGCCCGCGTGACCGAAGCCGAAGCCGAAGTGCCCAAAGCCATTGCTGAAGCCTTCCGCACCGGCAACCTCGGCATCATGGACTACTACCGCATGAAGAATGTCATGGCCGACACCGACATGCGCGAGTCCATCTCCAAGGTCGGGGAAGATCCCGATGACAAGCAGCAGCAGTAGAAAATAGGTAGAGAGCGAACCGTAGTTAAACCCAGGCAATAGCGGGTCTCGGGGCGAACGCGCACCATGCGGCGGCGTTCGTCCCCACCCCATTGCAGGAATCGCCCATGGAACATCTCATCGGGTTTATCATATTGATGGCTATCGCCATCATTGGTAGCATCAACAAGGTCAAGGAAGACCGCAAGGCGGCGGAACGCCAGCGAAAGCAGCCGCAGGTAAGCCGGGAGGATATTCCCCCGGAAGCACGGCGGCGTATCTACGGGGATGTGGAGGACGACTTCGAGATTCCCGTCGCCCGCCCACGGGGCTCCGGTGCCCCGCAAGCCGAGACCGAAGCGCCGCCCCGTCGGCCCGTGCCGCCGATACGCCAGCCCATTCCGCCGGAACCGACCCAGCGCCGGGGCGAAGTCCCGCCGCGTCGGCCCGCGCCCACACCCGGGGCCCCGCAACGGCAGCCCATTCCCCGGCAGCAACCGTCCGCTCCGCAGCAGATACCGGAAACGGCGCGGCGCCAGACGCCGACCCAACAGCCTGTGCAGCAACAGTGGCGGCAGGCCCAGGATCGTCAGGAGCACATGGCGCGACAGCAACAGGCCCTGCGAGACCGTAGTTCCCGGGAGCAATACGCCAGTGACGAGGCCAAACGGCAGAAACGCTATCGGCGTGAAGAGGTGGAGCGGCGGAAGCGAATGAAGGATCAGATGCGGCAGCAGCAGGAGCGGCTGAAGCAACAACGTCGTTTCCTGGACTCCCTCCTTTTTAAGGATGAGGCGAGTATCAAGCGCGCCCTGGTCCAACGTGAAATCATCGGCCCGCCCAAGGCCTTCCAGGAGCCCTTCTCCTGAGGCAGGGCTTAGGAAACTAGAATCGTAACATTAGATAGCCAGTCTCACTTCGCATTGCGTGAAGCGGGGCTGGCTTTTTTTATGGACCAGGTGGACGGTGTGGACGGTGTGGACAGCGTCTGCGGCCATAGAAAAATTCCGGGGCAGGACATGATGCCCTACCCCGGAATGGATATGCTGTGGTGTTGTTGTCTCAAGG
>SKJD01000264.1 GCA_007116095.1 Candidatus Hydrogenedentota bacterium | reverse complement strand
CACCCAGGGAAGCAGGGGCAATATCGGAGGGTTGGTAGCGGTGTCGGTGCAGCGTGTGATTCCGGGTCAGGAAATGGCTGCTACGCACTTCCTCAAAATCATGATCGTCACTGGCGACCCAGTAAACAGGCAGGTGCGGTTGCCCCGTCCTGGCTTCACAAGCCGCAGCCAGTTGTATAGCGGTGATCGCCTTGTAGATGGTGTAAAGCGGCCCAGTAAATAGGCCGGGTTGTTGGCCGGTGACAATGACCCATTCGTTGCCATGAATTGTTCGTTGGAGCCCCAGTTTTAGCTGGTGATCCCGCAGTGCTTGCAACAGATCCGGTGACCAGGACGGCGCACTTCCGGGAGTATTGAAAAGGGACTCCGGGGCCTGCTCGTAAAACGCCATCAGGGAGTCATTTCGGGAACGATAAGCTTGCAGCAAATGGGACATACGACTACCTCAAGCTGTTGCAACAAGTATCATGCGGGGCGCTTCCACGGTCAGGGCATTGCCTTCATAGTCACCGTATATGGCTTCCACATGCAAGCCCGCCTCGGCCATATAGCCGCTGATTTCGTCAGGCCGGAAAAGTCGAACCGATTCCGAAATTTCCTGCATATCCCCGTGCGGGCCGGTGATTCGGGTGCGCTTGTTGACCCGCTGCGTGTTGTCGTCGATCCAGCGTTTTTCATCGATTGCGTAGTGGCCTACCTCACGCTGGCTATGGGGTTGCAACGTGGTGCGCACTGACTGCATGTTGATGTGGTCCATAAACAGCCGGCCACCGGGCTTCAGGGCCGACTTGATACCATGCAACACCGCCAGATTCTCATCCATATCCAGAAAGTAACCGAAGCTGGTGAAGAAATTGACGATCACGTCAAAACTGTCTACGAAGGGGATGGTCCGCATGTCACCCCGCACAAGACTGGCCCGATCGCCTACAAGCTCCTGGGCTTTCCGCAGCAGTTCCGCCGAATAGTCCAGACCATACAGGGAGGCTCGGAATTGACTTAGATGATGTATATGGCGTCCCGTGCCGCAGCACAAATCCAGCAGGCGGCTTCCATCCCGAATTCCCAGCACCTGCGCTGCAAAATGGACCTCTGGCGCGGCCGCATCAATACTGCGATGGCTGTACACAATCGGGTAAAGCGTATCAAAGGCTTCCGTAAACCAGTCGTTGTTTATGCTATGTTGACTCAAAAATACACCCGTTCACATTTTCTGCAATACACGCCTGGTATGAAGCCGGGCCGGTGAAAACGCCCTACTCGAACTGCTCGCCGATGGTGTGCAGCTCCATCAGGTTGGTGCGTCCGCCGACGGTCATGGGCGATCCCGCCACGATGACGATGGTCTCCCCTTCGCTGACCAGCCCCTGTTCCAGCAACAGCTTTTCCACACGCACGGACAACTCGTCCACCCGGTCAAAGTCTTCCGTCTTCAGGGCGGAGAGCCCCCAGACCAGAGCGCATTTGCGGAGGGTGCTTTCGGAGTTGGTGATGGCGGTGATGCGGGAAGCCGGACGTTGCCGCGCAATGGCCAATGCGCTGTAGCCGGTTTTGGTGAAGCATACGATGCGCTGGATATCCAGCATCTCCGCCAGCCGGCACACGGCCAGGCCCAGGGCGTCGGCGAAAGAATCAATACGCACCTGTTTTCGGCTGCGGCGCCGATCGCGGAGTTTCTCTTCCACCATGCGCCGTTGCGCCCAGCGTTCTGCCTGGGGCATCGACACCATGGAGTGATCGGTCGTAAAGGCGATTTTCGCCATAACCGCACAGGCCTCCACCGGGTAATTCCCGGCCGCGGTTTCCCCGGAGAGCATCACGGCGTCGCTGCCGTCCAGGATCGCGCTGTTGACGTCGGAGACTTCCGCACGGGTCGGTCGGGGATGGTTAATCATCGACTCCAGCATCTGGGTGGCGGTAATCACCGGTACGCCCATCTCGTTGCACTGAATAATCAGGCGCTTCTGGATGATGGGCACTTCTTCGAAGTCGACTTCCACTCCCAGATCGCCTCGGGCGACCATGACCGCATCACAGAGCAGGACGATGTCTTCGAAGCACTCCAGGGCTTCAGGGCGTTCTATTTTGGCGATGATGCCGGTGCTGGCGCCTGCGGCCTCGATGATATCGCGCAGTTCCCGAATATCATCCGGGCTGCGTACGAAAGAAAGGGCGACGTAGTCTACGCCCAGTTCCAGTCCGAAATCCAGGTCTTCCCGATCTTTGGAGGTCAGGGAAGATTCTGTAATCCGCACGCCAGGCAGATTGATGCCCTTGTGTTGGCCCAGCATTCCCCCGCGCACCACCGTGCAGTGCACTTCCGATGGGCGCAGCTCCTTGACCCGCACTTCCAGGCTGCCGTCAGAAATGAGGATGCGATCCCCCGGATTGACGTCATGCACCAGGTTGCTATAGGTGGTGGAAACCCGTTGTGCATTGCCTGCACAGGGTTCGGTGGTAATGATAAAGTCGTGGTCGTTGAACAGCTCCACGAAGGTGTTGTCTTTCAGGGGGCCTGTGCGAATTTTGGGGCCCTGCAAGTCCATCATGATGGCGACGTTTTTGTCTAGCGCCGCCGCCTTCTCGCGTACCAACTGGTAGTTGGCCCGGTGTACATCGTGGTTCCCATGGGAGAAGTTCAGGCGGGCGACATTCATACCGGCCCGGATCAGATTCTCCACGGTGTCGCGAGAATCGGATGCCGGACCGATGGTACAGATGATTTTTGTGCGTCGGTCCATAGGCGCTATTTCCAGTCTTGAAAGGCGTTATAGATGACTTCTAGCGCCCGGGGCAGGTCAGCTTCATAGACCCCGAGTATGATATTCATTTCCGAGGAGCCCTGATCTATCACTTCCAGGTTGACCTTGGCTTCGGCGAGGGCGCTACAGAGGCGGCCCGCCACGCCGATATGGTTGTTCATGCCCTGGCCCACCGTGGCGATCATGGCAAAGCCGCTTTCCAGATCGATTTGATCCGGATTGCAGCGCGCCTTGATCTCTTCAATCAAATCATCGCCCTTGCCGTTGAGTTCTTCGTCTTTGATGACGACCGAGATGGTGTCGATGCCCGTGGGCATGTGTTCCCAACTCACGCCGTTCTCCTCCAGGACTTGCAGTACTTTGAAGCCGAAGCCCTTTTCCTTGTTCATCAGGGCCTTTTCGATGTTGATCATACTGAAGCCGCCCTGGCCCGCGATACCGCACACGGGCTGATCGCTTACACGTTCGTTCACGATCAGGGTGCCAGGACTGTTCGGCTCCCAGGTGTTGCGGATTTGGATCGGGATATTGACATCACGCACCGGATAAATGGCCTCGTCATGCAGCACGGAAGCCCCCATGTACGAGAGTTCCCGGAGTTCTTTGTAGGTGATTTCCTCAATGCGCTTGGCATTGGAAACGACGCGGGGGTCCGTCATGCGGAAGCCGGAGACATCGGTCCAGTTTTCATAGAGGCTGGAACCCGAAGCCCGGGCGACGACAGCGCCAGTCACGTCACTGCCGCCACGGGAGAAGGTCTTGATGCGGCCATCTGGCAGGGAACCGTAAAAGCCCGGCACCACATAGAGGCCGTCGCCCTTCAGATGGGTTCCCAGCAATTCGTAGCTGTCCGGATTCAACCGGCCGCTTTTCGTGAACTTAATGCTGTCGGCTGGATCAACGAAGGTCGCATCGAGATAGGCCGCCAATAGGCGTCCGTTAATGTATTCACCACGCGACGCCATGAAATCGGGCTTGGCATGCATGTGCTTCTCAGGGTCGTCAGCGAGGCCCTGGAGTTGTGCGTCAATATTATCCAGGATGGCCTTGGTGTCAAAGTCTACGCCCAGATCATCGGCCAACTGGTTAAAGCGCTCCGCGATGATTTGCTTTGGCTCCACCGGATCCAGCCCCTGTAACGCCAGACCGTGCCAGGCGTAGAGCAGGTCGGTGATTTTGCGGTCTTTGGGATTGCGTTTTCCCGGGGCGGAAGGCACAATGAAACGCCGATCCGGATTGGCCTTGATGATACGTTCTACTTGAATGACACATGCGGCGTCGGCAAGCGAGGTGCCGCCGAATTTGCAGGTTATACCCGACATAATTTTATTATTCTCCTGGTGTTTGTGTTAAATGTTGCCTGTATTGCCCGTATATATCGTTCGCCACGATAAGGGGTTCTATGCGCATTGCAAGGGGTCTTTTTCGTTAACGTAGCACACAGCAAGGCTATTTGGCCCTTCCCTGGCCATACCTATCCCGGCGATCGCATCTATCGACGTAACGCAATGCGACGCATTCCGGATTTCCAATACCCAATATAATGCCCATATGCCCAAGCGCCCATATGCCCAAGCGCCCATATGCCCAAGCGCACAGTAACACGACCGGATGAGACGCGGCAGCAATAACCCTTTTGCAAGCGGCAGGGCTTGGGCGCATATCCTTGCGGAAGTACTTCATTGACCTACCAGAAACCCCGGGTTAAGGTCCGGGTCTCTTTAAGGCAGGCTATTGCTGATGAGGCGTCCGATATCCTGCCAGGTCACGAACAGCATCAAGCTGACGATGAACAGCAAGCCCACGGTCTGGTAACGTTCCTGAAACTTGGGGCTTACCGGCTTGCGGCGTATGCCCTCAATAGTGTTCAAAACCAACAACCCGCCGTCCAGCACCGGAATCGGAAGCAGGTTAAAGATGGCCAGGTTGATGCTGATGAACGCGGTGATACGTGTCAACCATACCCAGCCCGCATCGGCTGCCTGTGTTGTCACGTCGTAGATCATGACCGGACCGCCCAAATCACGGATGCTGACGTCCTGCACGATCAGGGCCTTGATGGTCAGAATTGTCCGGCTGAAAGCCAGGTAACTCTGTCGAAATGCCTCGGGAATCACCTGGGCCGGCGGAGTGCGTTGAAAGACGGTTTGCGTGGTCATTCCGATGCCGACGGCGCGCACGGCGTTCACCGGCACCGTCAATTCCAGGCTGTCACTGCTTTGTAACATGCCGAAGAAGATGGCGGGGCGCTGTACTTGAAGTTGCAAATCGCCTTCGGGGTTGGCGCGTTCCAATTCCCGGAAATTGTCCATCGTGGCTGGCATGCCGTTTACTTCTTCAATAATGTCGCGCCGCTGGAGTCCGGTTGCTTCCTGAAGGGCTTGGCTGATCAGGATGACTTCCACCGGGGCATTCTCCGTATCCGGACCGCTGGGGGCGACGTTCAGTTCCTGGATGCGACCTATCGTGCCCGGGCGCAGGGTGAGCTCTGTGAGTTCCCCATTGCGCAGCACTTCCAGCACCATTTCTTCCCCCTCCGGTATTACTTCGGTCATTTCCCGGAAGGTGGTGGCGTCGACCCGCTGCCCATTGGCGCGGTAGATGATGTCTCCCTCCTGCAATCCAGCCGACTGGGCCGGCATGGCTTCCATGACATCGCCAACCAGGGCGGTGGTGAAAGGCGCCACGCCGAAGCGGGGATAGTTGTCCTCTTCATCCAGCATGCGGGGCGACACCCGGGTGAGATAGCGTTCGGTGCTGCCGTCGGGATAAGGCCGTTCAATCACAATATTGTGTACGCGATTTTCGCCGCCAAGTACGGCCTCAATCGCCAGATCAGATATCGTGTCGATGGTGGAGCCGCCCACGGCCAGAATGCGATCGCCGGTTTGCCACCCTATGGCGTCAGGTTCGCTGGCGTAAAGACTCTGTGGAAAACCGTTGAGTTGATCCGTGTCCAGCCGCCACATCGGCGCTTCTGATGCCGGGGCGTTGGATTCCACCTTGCCGATCTGGGCGTTGACTTCCCACTCCGGCACATCGGCCCCGACCCCGGCAATAACGCCATACAGGACCACGGCCACGACCAGGTTCATAAACGGACCTGCAACAATGACAATGATCCGTTGCCAGACCGGTTTGTTGTTGAACCAGCGATCCGGCGGCACCTTGGCGTATTCCTTGGCGCGTTCTTCTTCGCTCATAGGCGCGTCTTCCTGGCCGGCCATTTTGACAAAGCCGCCGATGGGCAGGGCGCCGATGCAGTAATCCGTTTCTCCCCATTTCACGCCAAAGATACGCGGGGGCATGCCCACACTGAAACGGTCGACGTAGATACCGCAGGCTTTGGCCGCCAGAAAGTGGCCCAATTCGTGAAAGAAAACCAGAAAACTGAGAACTAGCAGGAAAATAATGAGATTCGTCATGATACCAGGGGTTCCATTTCGTGTATAACTTGTAGCGCAGCGGATCGCGCTGTTTTGTCGGCTTGGAGGATAGTTTCCAGGTTTGGATTGTGGCTCACGGTACAGCTTGCGCGCACCTGCGCCACCACCTCGCTTATTTTCAGGAAGGAGATTTGGTGATTACAATAGGCATCAACCGCCACTTCGTTTGCCGCGTTCAGGATGGCCGGGGCGACGCCACCTTCCAAAGCGGCTTGTCGCGCCAGCTCCAGACAGGGAAACTCCGAGAAGTCCGGCTTGGCGAAGGTCAGTGCATCCAGTTTCCAGAGGTCCAGGCGGTGCATTGCCCGCGGGCCGCGTTCCGGGTACTCCAGTGCATATTGAATGGGGGACTTCATGTCGGTCACCCCCATATGGGCCAACAGGCTGCCGTCGGTAAATTCCACTAATCCATGGATGATGCTTTGCGGATGAAT
>SKJD01000193.1 GCA_007116095.1 Candidatus Hydrogenedentota bacterium | reverse complement strand
TCGGCTCCGCACAGGTAGGCTTTGGCGGGTAACCTCCTTTCCTTATTGCCTCACCGTTTCTTCTAAAGGTAGACTAAGCTCCGAGCCACTGCGGCTCACACACCCCAGCGGGGTCGCGGAAGATCACTCCACGTAAAGCACTGGGGTATAACGATATAATTTCGCTTGTTCGATCATCCGCGACCCATCCAGGGTCGATTTTTGGGGTGCGCCCGGTTCCCGGGGTGGCGGCCTTCGGGCGTTCCGCCCTACGGCCTTACCCCGGGCTATTCATCCGTAACCCCTGCCGGGGTTGGTCGCTATGTAATATTCAATTGATAGACAGCTAAAACGGCTAAGGAAAATCCCGAGGCAATATGAAGTCAGATGTGGCCACGTAGCGCTATTGTTTTCGTTCATAATTCTAGAACAAATCGACTTAATCAACACCCCCCTTCGCAGGCATGACGGATGGGAACTGGAAACCTGCTTGCGCAGGCATGACGATCTGGCGGTAATGTCCGAACTGCACCCATATTTTGTCTATTGTCATTCTGGTTCCCAGCGGGCCATTGAAACCCAGAATACTGCCGGGGTATGCTTTTCTCATGAAAAAGGAAATCCAACACTATCTGAAGAGCATGCAACAGTCACTGGATTCGGGAAACGCCACCGAGCACAGCTACCGTCCTGCGCTTCAAGCGCTGGTGGAATCATTTCGAGAAAATGTTGCGGCCGTGAATGAGCCCAAGCGGGTCGCCTGTGGTGCGCCCGATTTTATCGTAAGCTGCGATCAGGCGGACATCGGCTACATCGAATGCAAAGACCTCGGCGCCTCACTCGATAAAGTAGAGAAAACCGAGCAGTTACAACGCTACTTTTATGGCCTGGACAACCTCATCCTGACGAACTACCTGGAATTTCGCTACTACCAAGGCGGAGAATTGCACATGCAGGTTAAGTTGAGCAGGATTCCGGAACAAAATAAAAAGTTTAAGGTATTTTCAGGTTCTGATACCTTACTACACCAACTATTTGATATTTTTTTTAACGGGAAGCCTCAAACGCTCCACACGCCCCGTGAGCTGGCGGAGAAGCTGGCGAATGTTGCTCGTATAATTCGGGATGCTATTACAAAAGCGCTGAAGTACGACGAGGAAAGCGCCACCTTGCACGCTTTGTTTGAGGCGTTCCGCAAAACCATTTTGCACGACATTACCCAGGCGCAGTTTGCTGATATGTACGCCCAGACAGTTTGTTATGGCATGTTCAGTGCGCGGGTGAATGTGGCCGAAAAGGATGTGGCGCAGTTTTCCCGGAAAACAGCGTCGGTAGATCTGCCCGCCACCAATCCGTTCCTACAGGAAGTCTTCGATTACATCGCGGGTATCCGGCTGAATGCGAGTATTGTGTGGGCCGTCGACCTGCTTGCCAGCATCCTGCGCGAAGCGGACATGGAGGCAATCCTGCGCGATTTCGGCAAGGCCCGTCTGCAGGAAGACCCGGTGGTGCATTTCTACGAATCCTTCCTGGCGGCTTATGATCCCAATTTGCGTGAGACGCGCGGGGTGTATTACACCCCCGAGCCGGTGGTGAATTATATCGTGCGTGGGGTGGATGCGGTTTTAAGACGAGACTTTGCTTGTGCTGACGGCCTGGCCGACAATACTAAAATAAGCGTGCCGGATGCGGATGACCCCGGGCAAGAACGCGAGGTGCATCGTGTCCAAATACTGGATCCAGCTACGGGCACCGGCACCTTTCTCTATGAAATCGTACAACATATTTATGAGGCGCTGGCGCATATCCGCGGCGCCTGGGCCGGAGAGCGGGGCTATGTCGCCGAACATTTACTCCCCCGCCTGCATGGTTTCGAGCTGATGATGGCGCCCTATGCCGTGGCGCACATGAAGCTGGGCTGGCTGCTCAAATCCACCGGATACAATTTCCCGCACAATGAGCGGTTGCGGGTCTACCTCAGCAACACCCTGGAAGAATCCGAGGTCAGCGCGCAGCCCTTGTTGTTGATCGCCAATCAAATCGCACGCGAAGCCAATGCCGCGGGGCGAGTAAAGAGCGACGCCCCCATCATGGTGGTGCTGGGCAATCCGCCTTATTCGGGGCATTCGGCGAATCTGGGGCAGTGGTCCAAAGACTTAATCCGGAACCCCCTGCCGGGCGAAGGGGGCGCGCCGGGATATTTTGAATGTGACGGCAAGCCGCTGGGCGAACGAAACCCGAAATGGCTGAACGATGATTATGTGAAGTTCATACGCTTCGGACAAGCCCGCATTGAGCGCACGGGCTACGGCATCCTGGCCTTTGTCACCAACCATGGCTATCTGGACAATCCGACTTTCCGGGGCATGCGGCAGAGCCTCATGCACACCTTTGACGAAATATACCTGCTGGACCTGCACGGCAACACCAAAAAACGCGAAACGACGCCGGAGGGGGCGAAAGACGATAATGTCTTTGACATCCAGCAGGGCGTGAGCATTGGCATTTTCGTGAAACGTGAAAAGTCCGGTAAGCACGACAGCGCCACGGTCTACCATGCCGATCTATGGGGATTGCGTCAGGCCAAATATGACTGGCTGGACCGCAATGATCTGGACAGCACCCCTTGGGAGAGGTTGCATCCGCAGGAGCCTTTTTACCTGTTTACCCCGCAAGACACCGCTTTGTTTGCGGAATACCAGGAAGGCTGGAAAATCGGCGACATCATGCCGGTCAATTCCGTAGGCATCGTCACCGCACGTGATCACTTGACGATAAAACACACGCCAGAAGAAGTATGGAACACCGTCCAGGATTTTGCCCAACTGCCCTCGGAGGAGGCCCGGGAAAAATACAAGCTGGGCAAAGACGCACGTGATTGGAAAGTAAAATTTGCTCAAGAGGATTTACTGAAGTCAGGACCCGATAAATCTGAAATAAAACCGGTTTTGTACCGTCCCTTTGATATGCGCTACACCTACTACACAAAAAATTCTCGGGGCTTCCTATGTATGCCTCGCCATGAGGTCATGCGACATATGATGTTGGGGGAAAATATTGGTTTCTATACTTGTCGACAGACAGTGCTGCCCTACTGGAAACATATTTTTGCAACCAATAAAATAACCGATGATTGCTATGTGTCGAATCGCACAAGAGAAAGAGGATACCTGTTTCCTCTCTACCTCTATCCCAACGGCGAATACCTTATGGAATCCTTTGATTGGCCGGAGGGGCAGGATGGGCGACGCCCGAATATGTCGCGGCCCTTTATCGTGGCGTTCTCGAAGAAGTTACGGCTTGAATTTGTCACCGAGGGCCATGGCGACCTGAAGAAAAGCTTTGGACCGGAGGATGTCTTCCATTACATTTATGCGATCTTGCATTGTCCGAGTTATCGGGACCGCTATACACAATTTCTCAAAGCGGATTTTCCACGGATTCCGTTGATCGGCGACAAACGACTGTTCCGATCATTGGTTCGTTTGGGGGCGGAGCTTACTTCTTTGCACTTATTGGAAGATATTCCTGCGCCAAAGACCGGATTTCCGGTTTCTGGGGATAACCGTGTCGAGGCGCCTCGGTTTCTTATACCAACTGGCAAGCGTGCTGGCCAGGTCTTCATCAATGATACGCAATACTTTTCTCCCGTCCCCAAGGCCGTGTGGGAATTTCAGGTAGGAGGGTATCAGATTTGCGAGAAATGGCTGAAGGACCGGAAGGGACGCATTCTGGCGTATACGGATATTGAGCAATACCGAAAGATTACCGAAGCATTGGGGCAGACCTTGCGGTTGATGAAGGCCATTGATGCACGTATTTCGACGTGGCCAATCGTTTAAGGACGTCCCCGGCAGCAACACATCGTGGCGTGGCGGCATATCGGGGGAGAACTGAATGAAAGCACAGCGGAGTCAGACCAATATCTTGCTCATCACGAGCGATCAACAGCATTGGAATACCCTGGGCGCTTTTAACCCGGAGATTCGAACGCCCAATCTGGACCGCTTGGTGGGGGAGGGGATGGTTTTTCAGCGGGCCTACTGTCCCAACCCTACCTGCACACCGACCCGCGCCTCGATGATTACGGGGAAGTATCCCAGCCAACATGGGGCATGGTCGTTGGGAACGAAGCTCCCGGAATCCGAGCAGACGGTCGGGAAAATTCTGTCGGAACATGGGTATCAGACCACCTTGATCGGTAAGGCCCATTTTCAGCCCCTGACAAGCACCCGGCGTTATTCGTCGCTGGAAGCCTATCCCGTTTTACAGGATTTGGATTTCTGGAAACATTTTCACGGGCCGTTTTATGGCTTCGATCATGTGGAGTTGGCGCGCAACCATGTCGACGAAGCGCATGTGGGGCAGCATTATGCGTTATGGATGAAAAGCAAAGGCTTGCTCAATTGGCAGGATTACTTTCGCCCCCCCACAGGCAACAACGACCGGCAACGGCATACGTGGGAAATACCGGAGCAGTATCATTACAATAGCTGGATAGCGGAACGCAGCAACGCATTGCTGGAAAGCTATGCGCATTCCGAGAGGCCCTTCTTCCTTTGGGCCAGTTTTTTCGATCCGCATCCCGACTATCTGGTTCCGAAGCCCTGGGACACGATGTATGATCCCAACAAGATTGCGCGGCCAAGCATTACGCCGGATGAACATGATCGTAATCCGCCGCATTTTCAGTTGACCCAGCAGCGAAATCCGGATTTTTCATCCTATCTGGAACCGGACGGTAATGGCTGTCACGGGTTTACTTCGCATCTACACGATCCAGATAAGTTGGCGAAAGACATTGCGGTTTATTACGGGATGGTCAGTTGCATGGATGCCTATATCGGCAAGATTCTGGATCACCTGGACGCCCTCGGGCTGGCCGATAATACCCTGGTCGTTTTCACCAGCGATCACGGCCACTTGTTCGGGCAGCATGGCCTGATAGCAAAGGGGGCGTTTCATTACGAAGACCTGTTGCGTGTGCCCATGGTGGCGCGGCTGCCGGGGCAGATTCCCGCCGGAGCAACCACGGAAGCGCTTCAAAGTCTGGTGGATTTACCGACCACTTTCCTGGCGTATGCCGGGATCAATGCTCCCCGCGACATGGTGGGCAAAAATCAATGGGATGTCTGGACCGGAGCCATTCCTGCGGTGCGGGACCATGTCATCGTGGAAAATCGGCATCAGCCCACCACCGTGCATCTCAAGACCTACATCAATGAACGCTACAAAATAACGGTGTACTATAACCAGACCTACGGGGAGCTTTTTGACCTTCTGGAAGATCCGGGAGAAACCCATAATCGCTGGGACGACCCGGCTTTCAGAGACTTGAAAAGCGACTTGATCTTGAAAATGTTGCACGCCGAAATGGGCAAGGAACCACTCTGGATGCCGCGTATCGCTATCGCTTGAAGCCTGTGAGAAACGTAAGTGTAGTTTTATGCCGGGTCATTCTCCCAACAGCGCCATGATGTCCCGGTGGGAGATACGGGCAGCTTCGGCGGTGTCGCCTTTGAGTACGTTTTTGTGGTAGTCGAAGGACTCGAATTCGACGGAGCAGCAGCCCTGGTAGTCGATGGCGTCCAGGGCCTGGAAGAAGGCTTTCCACGGTACGAGCCCTTCCCCGATCAGGGGAAACAGAAATTCGCCCATCCGGGGCTTGCCGACAGCGTCCTTGAGGTGCACATGGTGGATGCGCTTCGGTCCCCATTGCTGGGTGATCCAGGGGATGTCCAGGTTGCCCGCAAGTATGTCGTGGGAAGGATCGAAGTTGACGCCCAGCAACGGCGACTGAAAATGATCGATCAGATGGCGTGTGGTGTAATAGTCATGACAGAGCATGCCCCACACGCCTTCCACGGCAATGCGAATCTGATGCTTTTCGGCGGCGCGGAGCAAACGGTGGTACGTCCGGAACACCATATCCCAGGCGTCGCCTTCACTGATATCGCGACCGATGACCGGGGCATTGGGGTCCCAGGGAGCCGGTCCGGTGAAGAAGTTCAGAGTCGGCAGCCCGAGAGTGGCGGCGGCCTCTATACATTCCATACTGAGTTGTATGCGGTCTTGACGCAGGGTGTCGTCCAGCGTGACATAATCCTGTTGCACCACAATCTCGCCAATTTCCAGTCCCGCGGCCTGGGTGGCCTTCACAAGTTTTTGTAGTTGCTTGGGGTTATGCGTGCGGGGATTGAAATGGGCCAGGGTCCAGCCGATGGCCTCATATCCGATTTCGGCCAGGGAATCGACGACGGCCTCCGGGGATTCCTGGGCATAGCCCAGCGACGCCATGAACGACAACTTCCATTTGCGCATGTCGGGCACTCCTGTCGGTTGGGGCGTGGTCATTCCCACTCGGCGATGTGTCGGCAATCGTACTGCGGTGTCCAGCCCAACAGCCGTTGCGCTTTGCGGATATCAAAGGGTGAAGTTCTGATATTACCGCCAGGTCTATACATTATCGGGCATTTTTGAATCGTTTTTCCCATTTAGTGGAGCGAGAAAGACTTTTGGTGTAAAAAATCCATGATTTTTCAATAAAACACCTGAGAATCCCCACATCGTCATTCCTGCGCAGGCAGGAATCCAGCATTGCGTGAAGACAGAACAAAACAGCAATAAAGCAGCATCTTGTGGCGCATGGGCACAAAGCCTGGTGAAGTATCTCTTGTTAAATCATCGTGCCTGGATGCCTGCCTTCG
>SKJD01000259.1 GCA_007116095.1 Candidatus Hydrogenedentota bacterium | reverse complement strand
GGCGACGAGTTCCGCGCCCTCCCGGGGATACTGCCCCATCAGCGAGCCGCCCATACGCCCCGGCCCGATGACGGCCACCCCGATTTTGTCGTTGGCTCCGGGCCGCCCCTGGGCGGCGAGTACGCCCGAGGGCAGAATCATCGGCGCGGCGGCCAGGGCTACCCCGGCGCTCAGCGTTTGTTTCATAAAATTACGTCTACTAAGTGTTTTGTTGGTGCTCATTGCCCTTACCTTATGCAGTCTTGTCAGATATATGTATCTGATTCCCGTGTTTTATACCAAGTGGCATTATTACCTGTGAGCGCCGCTATTGCAACTTTTTTCCATGGATGCGGTGTTGCTGAGAGGCGTTTACGGGAGCTGATGACATAATTACAGGCGGGATGTGAATACATAACCTCATGGAAAAGCATTTCATGCATTTGGTGGAGACAGGGCGGTACAATAGGCCGATACGGCCTTGTTTTCGTAATAACTTCAAGGAGTATGTATCATAATGAATGAAGACGAACAAGATGTCGGCATGCCGGCGGATGCGGAAAAGCGGCAGGCGACGCGGCGGTGGACCATCTATTTTCCGTTGATTGTGCTGGCGCTGCTGGCATTGGCGTTGAGCTATGGCGGAGACCATGAACTGGTCGGAGAGGAAGCGCCAGGCTTCTACCTGCCCCGGCTGGATGATCCGGATGAACTCGTCGCCTTGTCCGCGCATTTGGGCACTGATGTCGTGGTGCTGGACTTCTGGGCGACCTGGTGCCCGCCCTGTCGGGAAGGCCTGCCCATCCTGGACAGCATTGCCCAGGCCTATGCCGACGAGGATGTCGCCTTTTACGCCATCAACATTCAGGAGCCTGCGGAGACCGTACGTAACTTTGTGGAACAGTTTAATCTGGGGCTGACGGTGTTGATGGATGACTACCGTGAAATCGCCCGGGACTATGAGGTAAGCAACATCCCGATGACGGTTATCATTGACAAGGAAGGTAAAATCCGCGACGCCCATATTGGTGTCGGTATGGGATTTCGCCGTTCCATTGAGAACAAGCTGGATACGTTACTGGCCGAATAGGCATTGCGCCAGACAGTTCCCGTAAGGGCCACGGCCAGCAATGAAGGACACAGGGAGAGAAGACAGCGGATGGCGAAGCAATATGTGTTGGCCCTGGACCAGGGGACCACGAGTTCGCGGAGTATCCTGTTTGATCGGGATGCGCAGGTGGTGGCGAGCGCCCAGGAAGAGTTTAAGCAGTATTACCCGCATCCCGGCTGGGTGGAACATGATCCCGAGGAGATTTGGCAGAGCCAAAAGCGCACGGCGCTGGCCTGTGTCAAAGATGCGGGCGTTGAGCCGTCGCAGATTGCCGCCTTCGGCATTACCAACCAGCGTGAAACGACGATATTATGGGACCGGGCGACCGGAGAACCCGTACACAACGCAATCGTGTGGCAATGCCGCCGCACCATGCAGCTTTGTGAGCGATTGCGTGCCGCCGGGCATGAGCCCCTCTTCCGCGATAAGACCGGGCTGGTGCTGGATGCGTACTTTTCCGGGACGAAGCTGCACTGGCTGCTGGAGCAGGACCCAAATTTGCGTGCCCGGGCGGAAAAGGGGGAGCTGTGTTTTGGCACCGTCGACAGTTGGTTGCTCTACAAGCTCACGGGCGAACATGCCACCGACCTTAGCAATGCCTCCCGTACCCTGATGTTCAATATCCACAGCCTGGATTGGGACGATGAATTGCTGGAGATACTCGAAATCCCCCGGGCGTTGTTACCGGAAGTACATCCCACGGGTCATATTTTTGGTTACAGCGATTTGCTGGGCGCGGAAATTCCGGTGGCGGCGATGGTGGGGGATCAGCAAAGCGCCCTCTTCGGGCAGCAGGCATTCCACGCCGGCGATTGCAAGAATACCTACGGCACCGGCTGTTTCATGTTGATGAACACCGGTGAACGGCCTGTGGTTTCCAGTCATGGATTGTTGACGACCATTGCCTGGGGCCAGGGCAACCGCGTGGAGTATGCCCTCGAAGGCAGTGTTTTTGTGGCTGGCGCGGTAATCCAGTGGCTGCGTGATGAGCTGGGACTGCTGCGGAATGCCGCCGAGAGCGAACAGATAGCAGCCCAGGTTTCGGATACCGGGGGCGTGTATCTGGTGCCGGCTTTCGTCGGGCTGGGCGCACCCCACTGGGACATGCGGGCGCAAGGCGTGATCTGCGGCCTGAGCCGGGGCACGAACCGGGCCCATCTGGTGCGGGCGGCCTTGGAGTCAATCTCGTTCCAGTCGGCGGATGTCCTGCACGCCATGGAAATGGACAGCGGCATCACCATTCCCGAGTTGCGGGTGGATGGTGGCGCGGCTGCGAACAACTTGCTCTTGCAGCACCAGGCCGATGTGCTGGGCATTCCCGTGTTACGCGGCAGCAGCATCGAAGCGACGGCGTTGGGCGCGGCTTTTCTGGCCGGCTTGCAGGTGCACTTCTGGGAAAGCGAAGAGCAGCTACATCGAATCTGTTCAGAGCAGGAGCGTTTTGAACCGCAATGGGACAGCATGACCCGGCGACGCGCCATCGAGGGCTGGACGGCGGCAGTGCAGCGAACGCGAACAGATCTATCGGAGGTGGCTCCGGCGGGATAGGGCGTGAGCCCCACCCCTAAGAATCTAACAGACTCTTCTGTGGGCCCATGTTGCGATCAGTATATGAATCTGTACCAAACGCAGTTCATGGAAATAGTTCGCAATATTAAGACCTACCGGGGCAATGACCGGAGACGTTTACTGCGTCTTCTGGCTTGACCCGGTGTTTTTTTTTGTTCGCGCCAGGGTAGGCATGATGCATACAGGATAGATTTCTACAAATTGCGCATTACAGGATTCTCTAATTGTGAAACAAGCGTATAGGGTGTTCAATTCAATTAAACCTAGTAAAACATCTGTATAGCGTGCAAGGTTGCGTTGGCCTAAAAAAGGGTATATGATACTGATCAGGGAATAAAAACCGACCCTGATGGCAGAGACAGTTAAAGTGCTACCCGTGATGGTGTCTTGATAAGCGTTCAAGTGCTTGGGGTGGTATCAGGCCATAGGTTAACCGGGGGATTCAGGTACTGTAGATGGCTGATTTTGTAACAGCGGGAATTTTAATGGCGGGCCTCGGGGGGCTCTTGTCTCTCGTCTTGATAATCGCCAATAAAAAACTCACCGTCATAGAGGATCCACGCATCGACGTGGTGGAGTCCATGCTGCCCAGCGCCAACTGCGGCGCCTGTGGAAAAGCGGGTTGCCGCGCCTTTGCCGAGGCGGCCGTTGCGGGGGAAATCGCGCCGGGTAAATGCACCGTGAATACCGCCGAGGGGACGGAGCAGATCGCCGCTTATCTGGGGGTGGACGCCGGGGGCGATGAAAAGCAGGTTGCGCGGCTGGCCTGCGCCGGGGGACAGCATGTCTCCTGGATGCGTGTTCGCTACGAAGGTTACAAGACCTGCCGGGGGGCGGCTTTGGTCTCCGGGGGCGGCAAGGGCTGCAATTGGGGCTGTCTGGGGCTGGCGGACTGCATGCGGGTCTGTAGTTTCGGGGCGATTCACATGAACGCATACGGCCTGCCAGTGGTCGATGTGGATAAGTGCACTGCCTGCGGGGATTGCGTCGACATCTGCCCCAAAGACCTCTTTGAAATCCATCCTGTCAGCCACAAACTTTGGGTGGCGTGCAAGAGCCTGGCCAATGGGGATGAAGCCGAGGAAGAATGCGCGGTCGCCTGCACAGGCTGTGCCCGATGCGCCGCCGATTCGCCGAACGACGCCGTCGAAATCATTAAAAACCTCGCTGTCGTCGACTACGGCAAAAATCACATGCTTACGAAAGACATCATACAACGCTGCCCAACCGGCGCGATTGTGTGGTTTGAGAATAATCAAGAACCCGTAAAGGGCGCTGCCGCAAAACGCATAACGCGACGGAGCCCCTTACCAATTGGTGGAAAATTGATGTAGCCAGTGCGCTGGCGTTTTGCGCCAGTCGTTTCCGTATGAATGGAATGCGGAATCTGAAATGCATCCAGCAATATTTGGGGAATGACCATGAGTGAACAGAAGCAGGTCAAGTATCCGGGCAGCAGAGCGGCGATGGACGGCAATACCTCCGTCATCATGTGTGAGCGCGAATCCAGCGATGCCGCTGGCGCGTATCCCATTACGCCCTCGACACAGATGGGGGAATACTGGGCAGAAGCCGCGGCTGCGGGGCATATCAATATTTCCGGACGGCCACTGATTTTTATCGAACCGGAAGGCGAGCATGCCGCGGCCGCAGTGACAGCCGGTTTGTCGATGACAGGGCTGCGCGCCACGAACTTCTCCTCGGGCCAGGGCATCGTGTACATGCACGAGTCGCTGTATGCGGCTGTGGGCAAGCGCCTGACCTATGTGTTGAACATGGGCTGCCGCGCGATCACCAAGTCCAGCCTGAACGTGCATGCCGGGCATGACGATTACCACGCTGTCGACGACACCGGCTTCTTCCAGGTGCTCGGTAAGAGCGCCCAGGAAGCCTGCGACCTGAACATCATGGCGCACAAAATCGCGGAGCTGGCTTTGACACCCGGTATCGTGGGGCAGGACGGCTTTTTGACCACCCACCTCATCGAGTCGATGATGCTCCCAGAGCGCGACTTGATCGCCGAGTTTCTCGGTCGTCCGGACGATATCATCGAGACGCCTACCCCGGCGCAGCGCCTAATTTTTGGCGACCATCGCCGTCGTATCCCGGAATTGTGGGATGTCGACAATCCCGTACTCTCCGGCCCGGTACAGAACCAGGACGTTTACATGCAGAGCGTCGCGGCGCAGCGGCCTTTCTTCTTTGATCACGTAGCCGAGATCACGGATCAGGTCATGGCGGAATTTACTGCGTTGACCGGCCGAAAGTATAGTCGGGTGGGGACTTATCGCTGTGAGGATGCGGAATACCTCATTCTGGGCCAAGGCAGCATGATCAGCAGCGCGGAATGCGTCGCCGATTATCTGCGCGAGAAACGCGATATCAAGGTCGGCGTGGTCAATATGACCATGTTCCGCCCCTTCCCCGGCGATATGGTTACCAAACTGCTCCAGGGACGCAAGGGCGTGGCCGTGCTCGAGCGTACGGATCAGCCGCTGGCCGAAGACCTGCCGCTTTTGCGGGAAGTGCGTACAGCTATGTCCAAGAGCATGGAAAATGCTGCGGTGAAGGCACAAGACAAGAAGCGCCCCCTGCCTTTCCCGAACTACGCGGTGTTTGACAAGCCTGGCGATCTGCCGGCATTGTATTCCGGATGTTACGGTCTGGGTAGCCGCGACCTGCAACCCGAAGGCCTGATTGCCGCCATAGAGAACATGATCCCGGGTGGTGTTGGCCGTAAGTTCTACTATCTGTCCGTGGACTTCATTCACGACGAGCCATTCACCCCGAAGCAGGAAATCTACCAGCAGCAACTGCAGGATGCCTATCCGCGCATCAAGGAGTTGGCCATCCGGGGTAGTGAGAATCCCAACCTGATGCCTCCGGACAGCATTACGGTGCGCTTCCACTCGGTCGGGGGCTGGGGCGCCATCACGACGGGTAAAAACCTGGCGATGACCCTCTTTGATCTGCTGGACTATCACATCAAGGCGAACCCCAAGTACGGTTCCGAGAAGAAGGGGCAACCCACGACCTACTACCTCTCCGCGGCGCCCGAACCGCTGCGGATGAACTGCGAATATTTCTATGTGGACGTGGTGCTGTCGCCCGATCCGAATGTCTTCCAGCACACCAATGCATTGGCCGGTCTCAAGAAGGGCGGCGTCTTCATCGTCCAGAGCGAGTACGAGGACCCGGCCAAGGTTTGGGCGGAGATTCCCTGGGTCTACCAGAAGATTATCGTGGACCAGGAAATCCGGGTCTTCTACCTGGACGCCTTCAAGATTGCACGTGAAGAAGCTGCTGATGTCGAGCTGCAATTCCGGATGCAGGGTAACGCCTTCCAGGGCGCCTTCTTCAAGGCTTCGCACGTAATGGCCAGCCGGAAGTTGACCGATGAGACCTTGTTCAAGGCCATCCGGGAGCAACTTGAAAGCAAATTCGGCAGCAAGGGCGCCCGCGTGGTGGAAGACAACGTCCGGGTGGTGCAGCGCGGCTTTGACGAGATCCAGGAGATCACGGAGAAGCAGGTCGATATGTCGAAGCAGCAACAGCTGCGCCGGGAAGTGAAGATGCCGGTGATGCTCAAAGAGCAGCCTGCGGGTGACGCAGCACAGACCGACATCCACCGCTTCTGGGAGCAGACCGGGAACTTCTACCTCACCGGTAAGGGCAACGACAACCTCACCGATCCATTCGTTGGGCTTAGCCTGATTCCCGCCGCGACGGGGGTCTTCCGGGACATGACCCAGATTCGCTTCGATCATCCGAATTGGGTGCCAGAGAACTGCACGGCTTGCGCCAATTGCTACTCCGTATGCCCCGACACGGCCATTGCCGGTTTGGTGCATTCGCCCACGGAGATCTTCGATACGGCGATCAAGCAGATTGAAGATCAGGGGCACAGCATCAAACATCTGCGCAAGGCGTCCCGTGTGGTGGAGAATCGCCTGCGGACGATGCTGGACGAGCATGGCGAGGATGCCAATGTTGTAAACGATATTCGCTCCGCCATTGCCGACACCCT
>SKJD01000375.1 GCA_007116095.1 Candidatus Hydrogenedentota bacterium | reverse complement strand
CCGCCATGAGCTGATCGAAGTTCAGCCGCTCGTGGAGGGCGTGTTGATCGATGATCAGCAGACGGTCCGCCTCGGGCACGATGAGATAGGTGTCAAAGACCTGAATGGGCGCGTCCTGCATCTGACCTACCGCGGTGTACAGGGCCTCCGGCGTCAACTGCGTCATAGGTGGGTCCAGCGCCTCCTCCAATTCAAACGTTGGCAGCGATGCCTGGCGGGGTCGACCCAGACCTGGGAGAAAAGGTGCTTCCTGGGGACGCCGGGGTGGAGTTGGCGCCGGGGGAGCGGCAGTATCCGAAGTATCTTGTGCTTCTGGTGATTCCATGGCGTCGGTCGGCGCCTCCGCCGGTTCCGACAGGGCGGCTTGCTTCGTCTGTGTTGTCTGCGTGGCGCTGTCCTGGACCGGAGGAGGCACCTTGTGCGCCGTGTCCGGGGGGATCGAGCTGGCGGTCTGGTCGACCATCACTTCCGGCGAGGTGTCGGCCGGAACCGCTGTTTTCGTTGCAGGCGTTTCCTGGCTGGAAAATTGCGCCTGCCGGGATTCCGCCTGTTCCCGTGCGGCGGCGGTCTGACGCTGCGTGACTTCTTCCAGGGCCTGGCGCACCATATCCCGCACGGCATTGCGAGCGGCGCGTTCATCCCGGAAGCGTATTTCCCGTTTGGTGGGGTGGATATTCACGTCGACGAAGCGCGGGTGGGTCTCCAGCAAGACCACGCCAACCGGATGCCGACCGATGGTCACCAGGCTGCGGTAGCCTTCCTCGAAGCCGTATTGGAGTGCGCGGTTGACGACGGGCCGGCGGTTCATGAAGAAAAACTGGTGCGAGCGCTGGGCGCGGGTCAGCCCCGGGAGGCCGATGAGGCCCTGCAAGCGCATGCCGCCGCCCTCTCCCGTTACTTCGACCATGTCCTGTACAAAATTCAGGCCCCAGATCAGGGCCACACGTTCACGCAGATCGGCGTGCTCCGGGATGTCGAGCAGGCACTTGTCGTTGTGAAAAAACTGGAAACCGACGTCATGCCGCACCAGGGCGTGGCGTTGGACGATGTCGATGCAATGGCCCAGCTCCGTGGTGATGCCCTTGAGGAATTTCGCGCGCACGGGTGTATTGAAATAAAGCTGATTGACCGAGATTCGCGTGCCGACCGGGGCGCCGGTCTGGGAGACGTCCCGCAAGACGCCGCCATCGATGCGGAGCCGGGACGCGGCTTCGTCTTTGGCCCGACGGGTTACCAGCTCAAAGCGCGACACGGAAGCAATACTCGCCAGGGCTTCGCCGCGAAAGCCCATGGTCAGCACGCCCTCGATGTCCTGCGCCGTGCGGATTTTGCTCGTGGCGTGGCGCTCAATCGCCAGCAGGGCGTTTTGCTCCGACATGCCGTGGCCGTTGTCCAGCACCTCGATCAGACGTCGGCCCGCCGCCACTACGCGCACCGTAATCCGCGTCGCCTGCGCGTCCAGGGCGTTTTCCACCAGCTCCTTGACGACCGACGCCGGGCGTTCCACGACCTCCCCCGCAGCGATCTTGTTCGACACATCGTCCGGCAAGATGCGGATCGGGGCTATGTCAGCGCTTTTCTGGGTCATGACATCCTCGGGTGTAACCTGAACTCTCCGGAGTAGCAAAGCTTGCTTTGCTTGACCTGAACCAAGCCAGCTTCGTTACTCCCATGTACCGGAGTAGCAAAGCTTGCTTTGCTTGTATTCCGTAGTAGCAAAGCTTGCTTTGCTTGACCTGAACGAAGCAAGCTTCGTTACTCCTGTACGTCTCGCACAACACACATTCAGACGCTGCCCGTCGACTTCTCCGTTTCTTCTTCGTTAGCCAGTATCTGCGCCACCCAGGGTTGTCCCAGCACCGGATAGCCCGCCACGCCAAGCGCCAGCAAGCCCGCCAACATGGTCGCCAGGAGTACGCGCCCCTTGCGGCCCAGGAAGCCTGGATCGCTTGAGGCGTAAATCCGTTCACTGAGGCGGTTCAGCCCCACTGAATGCATGTCTTCGTCGACACTGCCGCTCACGATCAGCCCGGCGGATTCCATGTAGGTGCGCAGAATGGCCATTTCCATATAGGAAGTGCGCATATGTTGTTCCTCGGTGCCCAGGCGGGTCTGTATCAGCTCCTGATCGGCCAGCAACTGCTGGGTTGCGCGCTGCCGTTGACGTACTTCGTCCATCTGCTCCTGTAAACTCTGCTTGCGGGCACGGTACGAGGCGACATCCTGTTGGGTCGAGGCGAGATTCCGTCGCAACTCGATATAGGCCGGGTTAAGTTCTTCCGAGCGCATGCCCTTTTGTTCCAGGGCTTCCAGGATGGCGTCATTACTGGTGGTGCTTTCCACGATCCAGTAGGCGGTTTCCGAAGGCGAACGGAACAATTCCTTGATTTCCGGTTCTTCCTCCAATTGCGCCTGAACGGCCACGAGTCTTTCTTCGGCGGCGCGCAGTTCCACCTCGGCGTCCACGAGCTTCCGGTCCAATTCGTGGATATGCTCCTGGCGTTTCTTCAGTTCATCCCGCATCAACTCCAGGTCATGTTCCGCCGTTTCCTCAGCCAGGCTGACCCAGAAGCCGTCCAGCTCCTGTTTGTGATCGGATGTACGCGCCACCATGGCCTGGCCGATACCGGCGATGCGCAGGCGGTTGGCGCGCCGCGCCGCATCAATCACCACGTCGGCCCAGGTATCGACTATTTGTATCGACAACTCCGGTGTATCCGCACGGGCCTTGAGGTTCAGCATGGGGGAGTAGGTCATGGGACGGGCCGTTGGATCGACGGTTTCCAGGTCGGTGCCGAGATTGCCGCGAAAATCACGCAGTTCCGGAGCCGGACCATCAAAGGCGTCCATCTCCTCCAAATTTTCCAGTACCTGGCCGAGTATGTCGCTCGACATCGCCATGGTCTGGTAGACCTTCGGGTTGATGGGCTCCGGCATGATGAGCCCCGCTTGGGCGGTCTCCGGAGCCGAAGTAATCACCAAGGTGGTTTCCGCTTCATGGCCCAGTCCAGCAAGCAGTTCCCGACCGACACTCGCGATAAAGGCCAAGGCTACAACGATGACAATAAAGCGTCGGTGCGCGTATATGGAACGAAGTGTTTGTATTGTATACTCATTCACGACATGCGTAACTTTCTTGGTAGGGTGTCCAGCAGCATCTTAATGTATGAAGCATGATGCACATGCTGATGCTGACCTTGGTTCTGATAACTATAAGTATAACAGGCTAAGCTTCGCTCCAGTCCGGGGCCTTGCGGATGAAGCGGGCAGGGTTGCCCGCCCAAACCTCTCCGGCGGGCACCGACTTGGTCACGACGCTGCCGGCTCCGATGATGGCTCCCTCTCCGATGGTGATGCCACAGAGCAAGGTGGCGCCGGAGCCGATGGAGGCGCGCCGAGCGATGCGTGTCGTCACGACCGCCCAGTCGGCTTCGGTCTGGAGGCTGCCGTCGGGATTGGTGGCCCGGGGAAAGCGGTCGTTGGTGAACGTCACGCCATGCCCAACGAATACACCGTCTTCCAGGGTTACGCCTTCGCACAGAAAGCTGTGGCTTGATATTTTACAGTCCACGCCGATTTCGACGCCTTTCTGGATTTCCACGAAAGATCCGACCTTCGAGCGATCGCCAATCGTACAGCCGTAGGCATTGATAAAACAGGCCAGCCGGGTGTCTGCACCCAGCTTGACGTCCGGTGCGATGCGGTTGAAGTTCTCCATATACGGTTGACTATCCTTCCCGCAGATGCTTCAACTCAATCACCCGACCATTTTCTTGGAGCGATTGGTCTGTGGCTTCGAGTATGGAGACAATGCGCATGCCGGCGCGGCCGTCGTTGAAGGGGCGTTCCCCGGTCTTGACGCAGCGCACGAAGTAGTCCACCTCGCTGCTGAGCGCTTCGATGTTCGAGACCACCGGGGCGGTCATGTCGCCGATGCGCGGCGTGGCCAGGACCCGGTAGACCCCCTCGCGGGTGGTGACGTCCATGCCCTTGTCGTAAACCTTGATCTTCTCCTCCTGGCTGAGGTCGTCCCAGACCAGCATTTTGCTCGAACCGCCGACAATGGTGCTGCGGATTTTCACCGGGGACAGCCAGTTCAGGTGGAAGTGCGCCAACAGGTTGTCCGGATACGAGACGTTGACATAGGCCACATCGACCAGGCCGGTGCCGAAGTGGTCCCGGCCTTGCGCGGAAACGGCCTCGGCGGCCGGGCCAAGCAGGTAGTCCATAATGGAGAGGTCGTGCGGTGCCAAGTCCCAGATCACGTTGATGTCGTGCTGGAAGAGGCCGAGGTTGATGCGGACGGAGTCGTAGTAATAGAGATCGCCAAAGACTTTGGCGTCCATGAGCTCCTTCATTTTCTGCACGGCGCCCGTGAAAAGGAAGGTGTGGTCCACCATCAGCGTCAGGTTGTTGCCCTCGGAAAGCTCGACCAGTTCCCGGGCCTGTTCCGTGTTCGAAGTCATGGGCTTTTCCACCCAGACATGCTTGCCTTTGCTCAGGGCGCGTTTGGCGATTTCGTGGTGGGTGAAAACCGGCGTGGCGATGACCACCACATCGATTTCGGCCTCATCCAAGACATCCTGCGACGCCACCACGCGGGTGTGCGGGTAGGTCGCCTGCGCCAGGTCCCGCCGCTTGGGAGCCATGTCGATGATGGTGTGTAGGTTACATTCCGGGTGGGAGTTGAAGTTTCGGGCCAGGTTCGGTCCCCAATAGCCGTACCCGACCAACGCGATGTTAAGCATAGATTATGTACCTGTCTCTCCTGTTAAAACGTCTTCAGCCTATGAGGGTGGTATTGCAAGTCTGTCTGGCGTGACGCCATCGGCTTGTAGAGCATGAACGATGAGAGGCGCGTCCTGGTAAGGCAATCAGAACTAAATTCACCCTGATTACCTTGTGTCCATCTGATGGGTCATTCCATACGGGCGCTCAACGAAAAGGCTTTCCCCTTCACTTCAGGCGCAAGGCTTGCAAACTTTTCAATGTTAATTGTGAGGGCTCATGCTACCCTGTGGACAGGGAAAATTTCAACCACTTTGTGCTTCCGACGATATTCCTATAGGTGGGTTATGTCAAATTATGTGAAAATTGGTATTGCGAAAAATTAAAAATCATGTTAACATTATTGATATTATTGGTATTATTGGTATTGCGAAGTATCCCCGGGGAGTCTGGCAGTTGTTTCTGGTATTACATTTCACGTAATGGGAACGGTGACCCGGCAAAGCAGTGTCTGGGCGTGATCGGATCAGCCGGTTGCTACCCAAATGAAAGTATCATCCCGAAATGGAGTTCAGGCGGTCGTGACATCCGAGACCACGTCTTTTAACACATCCAGCCCCTCTTGCAGCGCCGCTTCGTCAATGACCAATGGGGGACAAATCTTGATGGCGCCGCCGCCGACCCCCACCGGCGCGAAGAGCAGCAGTCCGCGCTTGTAGGCGGCATAAACGACTTTCCAGGCGGTGTCGGGATCGGGTTCCGTCGTGCCGGGCTGGGTGAATTGCAACGCCGTCACCAAACCGACGCCGTCCGCATGGCCAATGCGCCCATTGGAGGCCGCCACGATGGCTTTCACGCCTTCCAGCAAGACGCTTTGCAGTTTCGCCGCATTTTCCACCAGCCCCTCATTCTTGATCACTTCCAGGTTCGCGAGGGCCGCCGCCGAGCAGATCGGGTTGGCGGAGTGGGTGCTGGTCATCTCGCCGGGACCGTAGAGGTTCATGATTTCGTCGCGTCCGATGACAGCGGAGAGCGGCATACCCCCGGAAATCCCCTTGCCGCAGGCGACCAGATCAGGGGTGATGCTGAGATGCTGAAAGCTGAAGGCCTTGCCGCTGCGGCCAAAGGCGGCCTGCACTTCGTCAAAGATCATTACCGCCCGATGCTTGTCGCACCAGCGTCGCAGCGCCTGGGCATAGTCGGTGGGCATGAGGGTCGCATTGCAGCCCTGGAACGTCTCGCCCATTACACCGCATACCGTATTCGGGTCCACACCAGCCTCGGCGAGGGTCTTTTCAAACAGTTCGAATGAAGTGTCTTGCTGGCGGAAGCCGTCGGGGAAGGGAACCTGCACGAAATCCGGGTGCGGCTCGCCGAGCCAGGCCTTCAGCCCCGGCACACCCCCCGCCAGTTGTGCGCCCATCGTGCGGCCATGGAAGCCGTTGCTAAACGAGACCAGGACGCGTTTTTTGGGGCCGCCTTCCTGCATCCCGTAGGTACGCGCCAGCTTGATGCAGCACTCGGTCGCCTCGGAGCCGGTAGTCAGTAGGAAGACACTGTTGAGTTCTGCCGGGGCAAAGTTCGCCAGCGCCTCCACCAGCTTGGACCGGATTTCCGTCGGGAAGCAGTAGGCGTGGTAGAGCCCCTGTTGCGCCATGCCGACGATGGCGTCCACGATTTCCCGCCGTCCATGGCCACTCGAGGTCACCAACACGCCACTAGAGAAATCCAGCCAACGATTCCCCCAGCGATCCGACACCGTCGCGCCTTCGCCGTGATCCCACACGATCGGCGGCTGTCCGCCCATACTCCGGGGCTCATGCGTCCGCATTTCTTTCAGAATCGACAAGGACTCCGGCACGGGCAGTTGCGTCTGAATGCGGCGATAGGTGGTTTCGATGGGGTCGACTGTTTCCGGTTCCAGGGGGAATTCTTTCGTAGCCATGATGACGTTGGGTACTCCAATAACTCGTGTTCTAATTCAGTTCTTGTATT